>JASJAZ010000113.1 GCA_030066785.1 Desulfobacterales bacterium
CCCGCACCGTAAGGTCTATACCGACAAACCCTCGCTTTACCTCTATATGAATAGGGTCGCTAGATGTTAGAAAGACAGTATAGTTACAACCGTCACCGTCGGCCCCTCCCCCACTAATCGTGTCTATCGACGGTGTGCTCCGAAGCTCATCTGGTATCAGGCCAGGTATTGGACCAATTGGCACTCCGCAGAGGCCGCCTTCATCTACGTTTCCAATTAGTTTTTCGAAAGTAGTACCCTCTCGAACGAGAATTATGTCCCGGTCTAACACGCCCACAAACCCTATTCCCTCAATTGGTATAGTTATGTTCAAGTTTTCTACAGTCGCCGCCACTATGTAATTCTGATTTTTTTCCTTAAGGGCATCAAGTGTCTCGGTCAGATGATCGACAAAAGCGGTCGGAGGACCTATGTTTATGCCGTTCAATGTGAAATTGTATACCTCTTGGAGACCAATCACATCAGGCTTGGTAAGGGCGACCTCTGTCGCAAGACGACGGGCTCTCCTCGGAAAATCGTTAGCTGCAATTTGATCTATAGCGTCTGTTGCTGCTTGTACGAATGTCGCCTCTGTAGCTTCCAGGACCGGTGTCAAATCTGCACCAAGGTACTGATTGCGTGTCATCACCTTGATCACATCGTCGTCTGCCATTGACGGAAAAGAAAATGAGCCGAGCAACAACAATACTGCGAGCGTTAATCCGAATATACGTTTCATTTCTATCCTCCTTTCTCGAAGTCGGAACCGAGAAATTTCAGTGACTTTGGATTGAAAGGCGTACGCTGTTAACTGCTTGGCTAATTAGGATCCTTGAGCGATACGCATTAATAGTAAACCTGAATCTCATCTGAAATAAATAGACCCTCGACGGGTTTCAAAATCCCGTGAGGGCCTGGTATTGGTAATTTAAGACACCTACTGAAAGTCATGAATCACTCTTTCTAATGATTAGTGCTAGATTAGCTTAAACCTCGCTTCATATTTCAATTCAGTTTCGTGATTATCGATTGCATCTATGAGTCGTTCTGTTGTTTAGGAGAAAATAACCTATCTACTCTGTCCTACGGAAACGTAAAACCAAGTCCAATGGTAAAAGCCTTGTAATCCCACTTTCCGGTCTCGCCATAACTAACTGTTGCAAATGGTGTAAGCGCAAATTTATCATTTATCAAAAAATCATATCCTCCCCCGCCGGTGACGCCCCAGCCTTCTCTGCGGCTTGGCTCGTCAGATCTGTTACTCCAGTTGCTCACGTAGCCGCCGCCTGCTTTGATAAAGAAATTTGTTTCCTTACTCGGATATAGTCGTGAAATCAAAAAAACCTGACTGATTCCCTTGCCTTTTTCTGAATCATTAAAATTTTCAGCTTCAAGCAGCCAGCCGCTTAGTTCGAGCCCCACCAGCAAATGTGGATTGATCGTGTATCCGCCCTTGAATCCCATAAAGAAATAAACGTCGTCTTCGTCTTCATCATCAAATGACTGTTCGAGAAACCCAGCGCCAAGATCAAAACCACCCCACCATCCATGGCGAATATGCTGATCTTCCGCAAACGCAAAGCTTGGTGCAAAACAAGCTGTCACGAAAATAGAGAATAAAAGTATTGAAAGGATTGAATATAGATTTAAAAATCTACAGCAGGTCTTCCCGCAAGTGTTAATTCTATCTGTAAATATGTAATTATTCATGTGCAATATTTATACTGAAACATCAAGCTGTTATTTATAGGTCGCTTAAAATGCTGGTTTGCCTGATACATAAAAGTTCTGATCGTGGATTCGTTGTCAGGCTGGATGCTGGCGTCGTAGGCCATATCCAGGTAAGGCATCCCGATTTGTTTCATCACGGGTTTGACAATAGATGAGGTGGTAAGGCTCGGCATGCAGGTAAACGGATATACATTGACCACACCGTTGCAGCCCTCGCGGACATAATTCAGAATGGATGCAACACTCAAACAGGCTTCGGTGGTGATATCAAAGGAATAGATGCCAGCCTTTTTTAAAGTATCTTCCAGATGGGCAATATTGTGCTCATCAGCAACATCGATTGACTTATGCGCTCTTTTATAGATTTGGTTTTGTCTGAATTGCTGATAAAACAGATCACCAAAATAGTTTATTAGATCTTTTAAATGCTTTGTGGCACCGCGCCAATTCAGTTGTTTGAGACTATAGCGCAGGTTTCGTTTGGCCTTACGTGATTCGGCATAACTGACATAGTTGACCCATTCCGCCAAAGATGCATTCACAACTTCAGCGCCATGATTTTCCAATTTTCGAATCAAATCCTGATTGGAATCGACATGCATTCTTAAAAAAATCTCACCGACAATGCCAATCAATGGTTTGCGTGGAATATCAGGATCAATCAATTTTTTACCTTCTTTAATAATAACTTCCATCTGATCCAGTATTCGGCTGAAGTTCTTTTGCGACCCAAAAGTTTCAAAAGTAGCTTCCATTTGCTGCAAGGATTTTTCCATAAATTGATCCGCGGCTCCGGCTTGCTTCTCATATGGCCGTATGCGCCATAAAAGGCGATCCAGAACATCCGCCACGACAGCCGCAAAATACAATACTTTTCGGATATCCAACGCTTTTGTAGGATCGATTAAGCCACTCATCGAATAGCCGTCTTTAGCGGTCGGTGAGGCGATTTTTAAACGGTCAAGCCCTGGCAAAGAGTCCAGCACTATCCGCTGATATTTGTTGTACATACCAAACCGGCACGGTCCATCTGATTCAGGTAAAAAGTACAGGTATTTTCGCGGATCAAACGCATCACCCAGACGCTTTTGCTCCTTCTCAATAAAATAGAGGATATCACCCAGGGTCACCTGGCATGGAAAGCATTCTTTGCCGGAGGTGTATTTTTGACCAAGATGTAGTCCCTGGTAAGTTTCCAATACTTCGGCCTGAACGCCGAAGCTTCGAAACGCAGCTGCCATGAGGTGGCTGGCCATGCGGTTCATCGCCGGAATGAGCACTTTTTGATCTCGCAGCTGTAATTTGCCAATGTTGGATGTTAATGATTTAAATTTATTTTCACTATTCAATTGCATTGGGCCACCTCGCGATGTGAACCACGATCTGCAATGAGCGTGGTGGATCGTAAAACCCGCATACTGTTGGCAATAACATTCTGAAAAGCTTCCAGGCGTGTTTTGACGCCGGCCGAAGCGCTGTGTTCATCCAGTTCTAAAATCAAGTACGGCTTTATAGCCATAATGTGTTTATAAAAATGTTCGATAAATGAATCGGCTCCGCAGCCGAAGTTGGTCAGATGCAAACCAAAGTAATTCGGTCTGTCTTTTATGGTTTTAGCTGTTCGCAGAATCTGCGCGCCGAGTCCCCAAAACATCGAGGGAAAATCTGAAAGATCCACTGATTCGGTATCCATAAAATCCAAGGAAATGCCGGTTAGTCCAATATCGGCCAGATTTTGGCCCAATCTTAAATTCAAACGTTCATCATAAAGATTGTAGGGACGGCCGGTAATAACCACCAGCGGTTGATGGGATGGATGATTTTTTGTAATGCGCACACCGTGTCGAAATATATCGTTAACGAATTGTCTCTGTTTGGCGAGTCCATGGTAAAGCGCACGTTTAATCCCATTGAGGGTCAATCCTAGTCTTGAACCAATTTGCTCAAAAATTTCAAGTGCCAGGGTGTCGGGATCATGTTTGAGATGAAGCGTCGGATTCAACAACACGGCTGGATTCAACTTTAAAGCCATTTGCACCATGTAGGCATTGCTTTGCACCATGGGGCAGTAATAGCCGGTCTCTGCTGCTTTAGGCGTTGGCATGTTCACCACGGTGGGAGCAAAAATGTATCTGGTTTTATCGATTAATTGTTGCATATGACCGTGTGATACCTTTACAGGATAGCAGGCACCGTCGACGGCGGCTTCAACGCCCCTTTTGGACATAGATGCGTTTGTCGGTGGTGTTAACACAAGCCGATAACCCAATTGGTCAAAAAAGTGCGCCCACAATACGCCGGTATGCTGTGTGTAAAGCGTTCGTTGCATGCCGATGGTTGGACGACCATCAATTTGCAGTAATGGCTCATCCGCAATTTCATGATAGACGCCGGCCATATGAGTTTCCCAAAGCATCTGCCTGAGTTTGAAATGATTTTCCTTTTTACGGCCCTGCGAACGAGTCGATTCAAAGCGACCACATTCACCGCCCCAAATACTTCGCCGACCGTCAAAATCATAGATCTTCAATTTACATTGATTGTGACAATTTTTATCCGCCCGGCAGACGTTTTCCGTAAAAGATTTGCAGTCATTAATGGCTTTTTGAAGACCTCGAAAAGTGCTTTGCGCTGCTTCATGTCGATCCATTTTTGCATGAACGCACACAGCGGCACCATAAGCGCCCAAAACCTCGCGGTGCATTGGAACGCGAATTGCGCAATCGAGTATGTTTTCAAATGCCGCCACCACCCCTTGGTTTAAAGAGGGACCGCCCAAAAACATAATCTCTTGGCCGATGGTGCGGTTGCCCACCACCCGGTTTAAATAGTTATGCACGATGGCATAGCACAAGCCGGCCATCAGGTCTTCGATGCAGACCCCTTTTCGGTAGTATGAGACCAGGTCTGATTCCATGAACACCGTACATCGATCGGTCAATTTAACAGGCGCTCTGGAAGCAAGAGCTTTTTGCTCAAATTCACCAACAATATTGACCCCATATTTGCTGGCCAGTTCGTGCAAAAAACTGCCGGTGCCGGCGGCACAAACTTTGTTCATATCAAAATCAAGTGGATGGGTATCAACCATACGGATGTATTTGGAATCCTGGCCGCCGATTTCAAAGATGGTATCGACGTGCGAATCAGCTTCCACGGCACCGCGTGCATGGGCGGTTATTTCATCAATCACCAGATCGGCATTAAGAAAATCACCGACCACGTAACGCCCCGAGCCTGTTGTCGCAACTCCAAGAATCTCAAGATTGTATCCCACGGATTGCGCCATTTGCTTCAAAAGCGTTTGCGTAACCTCTATGGGTTTGCCGCGTGTAGGGACATAACACTTGTGAAGTAGATTGTGGGCCGGATCGATCAGAGCATATTTGGTCGTAGTGGATCCGATATCGATGCCTAAATAGGCTTTGGCGTTTTCTTTCTGAATATCATCACATTGAACCGCATCCGTCTCGAAAAACCGGGTTTTGTTGAGCTCTAATCGGCGTTCGCGTGAGATGTCAATCGCCGTATCCGGTTCAATATTATTGATATCGTCTATTTTAACGATTTTGGTTCTTTCCAGGTGCATCGCTTTTAGCGCCACGCCGATGGCCCCGCAGGAAGTACTGCGGGCAGGTACAATCAGATGGGGGTAATAGGTTTTAAACGCTTTCACCTGGAGCGTGTTTAGTGACATACCGCCGATAAAAATTATCGGATCGCGCAACTGGTGTCGGGAAACAATGGTACTGACATAATTGCGAGCATTGCCCACATGCAGCCCATAGATGATATCTTCCAATCGTTCGCCTCGGTTTTGAAGATGAATCATATCTGATTTGGTAAAAACCGTGCAGCGGCAGGCCACGTTGGCGGGCCGCTGGCTTATAAGACCCAATTTAATAAAATCTTTTAGAAGATGATCGATATGCGCCTGGGATACTTCCTTTTTGTTTTCATACAGCGCTGTCGCCAATCTTTCTGCCTGCTGGTCAATAAAGGAACCGGTACCAGCGGCACACGGTCCGTTGGTATTAAAGCCTCCAAGCGCCCAATCATCTTCCTGATGATTGATTTGAAAAAGCGCAGTACTTTGCCCCCCCATGCTAATAATACTGCTGGCCTCCGGCATCATATGCAGCACTCCAGAAATCTGGGCGATGGTTTCAAACTCGTATAACGCACCGAATTTAGCGCTCAGCCTTTGGCCGTGGCATCCGGTAAAGGCAATAGCGCCGATACGATCAAGGCCAAATTGAACATCTATTGTCCGGATTACTTTAGTTATCTCTTCTTCGACTTTGCCGAAATGTCTAAGATAAGGTAGTTCACAAACAATCTGCTGATGCGCATCAATAACAGCGCAATTGATACTGACTGATCCGGCGTCAATGCCCACGAAAAGAAGATTTGAATTTTTTGTCTTCATTTTTCGCTGCTCCTTGACCAAACCAACTGCCTCTGAATGCATAATAGTAATGTTTTGCATTTAGTGGATTTGGTTACCTTCCAGAAAAAGCGATTTGGAAAGTGCTGCAAAAAATTGCTGATATGGTTCCGGCTCATCGATGGTGGCTAAATTGTACTGTGCGCTACTACGCACAATCATTTGATACACGCCTTTCTGCCGGATCGATACCGTTATTCGCAGGGTATAAAGATTGCGCTTGGTTCCGGTCACTGTGCCCAGTGCCGCATTGGCATCTTCAATAACAAATCCCAAATCCTGCAGGGTGGCAATCACGGCCCGCAGCATACGGTTACGGTCGGTAGTGTCAAAAACACGGCTCTGAATGCTTCGCAACCGAGCTTGTGACTCGCTCGACTCCAAAATGTTTTTTTGTTTGGTCGCACACGCGCACAGCAGAAAAATAATTGGGATCGTCAAGTGTTGAATGAGTTTAGGCTTCATCACGCACCCTCCTATATTTCATAGGCAGTTAAAAATACCGATTTGGAAAGTTTTGAAAAAAATTCCTGATACACTTCCGGCTCATGCATCTGCTCATTTTTTCTTAACCCACCATTTGTGTCCCACACCATGTGCTGGAAGGTCACCCGTACCGACACTCTATTAGCATCAATCGGCTTGGTCACAAGTGATGCCATTACTTTTTGTTTTGAATCGATCGGCATGACGGCACCCGTAAAGGCAGCCACAAAAATGGCAAGTACCACCTGCCCGGCTTCCATTACATCGCGGTCGCGGGATGCAACGATCACGCCGCATTTGGTTTCGCTTTCATCAATAGTGAAGCCCAAGTCTTGCAAAACGGCGGCCCCGGCGGTCAACAATCGGATTTCATCACCGGTTTCAAAAACCCGGGATTGCAACTGACGATCGGCCAGGGCCTCCGGGGATAGTGTAAGGCATTCCTCAGGAATTTTGGTCATACAAGCGACCAAAGAAATGCTTAACAAACCGATAAACAAACTGTTTTTATAAAATTTGGTAATCTTCATGATATCTTGTTTCCCTTTAAAATCGACTGGAGTGATAGGCAAAGTCCCGTACTCGTTTTTGATCATCGTATTTAATTACAACCGTCAGTGTCCGTTGCGTTTTTGACCGGGCACCGGCAGACTGGTTATAATTACCATAGCCTATGCCGGCACCGCCGGTATCGCCACTGGCACCGCCGATGAGCAGTGCTGCTCCGCCCCCACCGGAACTATTTGAATAGGTAACATCAGTACTGATTTTATCGTAAACCCAGACCTCTCTGCCCTTATCGTCGGTGGTTACAATATTCGGCGAACCCAATGCCACCGCTACTTCCGCAGCCGGCATACCTTTTCTAACCTCTTTTTGCACGATACCTACCGTCATTTTGCGCTCATAGGCACCATGGGTTTCTTGATAGTGCTGGCTGGCGCTCATGCAACCAGAAACAATCGATAGGGCAATCATGATGACCATGGAATTTATTTTGGAAGATGGTGTCATTGGTATTTCCTTTTTTGTGGGCTGAAAGAGCATTTAGGATCGCCTGTTTAAGTCGTCAAATGACTGTTTTGCTGCCAGTAGATAGCAAGGCTTGTTCCAATGACTTTTATTTACGTCAAAAAACCCATGTAAATACACTTTGCCAATCGTCTTGGTGGAGATTATTGGCTGGATAACTTATTGATATAATTTTTTTATTTTTTGATACAGAAACACGGGGAAATAAATATCTAAGCGCTCAGCATTTTATGCTTGCTGCAGAAGATGGGGGCCGTAAGCCTTTCTAAAAGAGGTGCAACAATTGTTGACACTATTTGAAGAAAACCAATGAGAAGCGTAAAAGAATGGGTAGTTTAGTGAAATGGAATCAAGGTTGACAAAGCAACAAATGTTGCTGGGGTTTAAGGCAGGTCCTTAAATTTACCGTGCTTAAGGCGTCGATTAAGCGCCTGACGTGTGATTCCCAGGTGCATGGCAGCGACGGCCTGGTTGTTTCCCGATCGCTTCAGCGCCTCGCTGATTAATAAGTGTTCAGCTTCTTTCAAAGTTGGCAGCTGCTCGGTAAAAACAATTTGATGCTGGCTTATCGTATCTTGGTGGGATGCTTCCATGTCAATGTCTGATTGTGCTTTGGTAATGTGTGTTTTAAAAACTTTGAGCGCTAAAACCCCATGGCGGTGGTTGCTGACTGCATCCCAAATCATACCTTGCAGTTCGCGAACATTTCCAGGGAAGTGATAGCTGGCCAGCAGGTCCAATAGCTCATTCGGATAGGCGGGCTTCTTTTTAGCCAACTCAGCGGCGGTCAATTCTAAAAAATACTCCAAAAGCAACGGCAGATCCTCTTTGCGGTCACGCAAGGGGGGGATATGCACATGGTGGCTGCTGAGGCGGTAATATAGATCCTTACGAAATTTACCCGCGGACTGCAATGTTTGCAGATTCCGATTGGTTGCCACAACCACCCGGGCATTTGCCCGTTTAGCAATGTCGGCTCCCAGCGGCAAATATTCATTCTCCGCCAGCAGACGCATAAGCTTTACCTGCGAATCTGCGCTCAGATCGCCAATTTCATCCAGAAAAAGA
Source organism: Desulfobacterales bacterium (assembly GCA_030066785.1). Lineage (GTDB taxonomy): Bacteria > Desulfobacterota > Desulfobacteria > Desulfobacterales > JASJAZ01 > JASJAZ01. Next base: position 8,744 of record JASJAZ010000113.1, read on the forward strand.
GTGCCGCCTGAGGCTTTTTCCACCATTCCTTGACGGGACGAATCGGCACCTGTAAAAGCACCCTTTTTATGGCCAAATAGGGTATCTGTAAAAGCATGCTCATCCACTCCGGCCGCATTTACCGGGACAAACGCCGCTTTGTGACGGCTGAGTTGATGGATGGCCTGGGCGATCATCTCCTTACCCACGCCTGTTTCACCGGTAATGGTAACCGGCTGCGGGCTGGACGCAATGGCTTCCACATATTGAAAAACGGCCCGCATATCACGGCTGCGGGTGATAATCGTTGAGAACACGTCGGGGTTTTTGAGCTTGTTGTAAAGAACGTGATCTTTTAACAACCGATTTTCACGCTTTAACTCGCGTAATTCAATAGCGCGCTTTACGGCCGAAATTAAACGGCTTTTTTCTACCGGCTTTAATATATAATCAAATGCACCAAATTTCATGCAGGTTACGGCGGTCTCCACATCATTGGCGCCTGTAATAACAATGACAGGGATTTCGGGAAATTCACTTCGGATGGTCGGTAGTAATTCTTCCCCAGAAATATAGGGCATACGCAGATCTAAAAGAATTACCTCAATATCACCAGTTTCCAACAATGACAAAACTTCGCGGCTATCCTGACAGCGAATACAATTGTGGATTTGAGCCGTACGCAAAACAGTCTCAAAACTGTTGAGCGCCTGAACTTCATCGTCCACCAGCAAAACCGGGAAGTTTAGACTGTCAATCTTGCTCATTATGTCACTCCGCTGGAACCTTTAGCGTTCCGCCTTATCGGCAGATCTACCGTTGCAATGGTGCCCTTGCCTTCTTGTGAGGAAAATTTAATCTGACCACCATGCTGTTCCACGATCTTGGATGTGATCGACAATCCCAATCCGACACCACCGGTTTCGTAGTTGGTAGTATAAAACGCATCCGAAATATGGGGCAGGCTTTCGGCTGGAATCCCCTTGCCTTCGTCTTCGACCTTAATAAAAACGTTTCGGCCTTTGGCATCGACACCGGAGGTAACATAGATGGCATGTTGCGTATTGGGCAGCGCCTGGCAGGCGTTTTGAATCAGATTAATCACGACTTGCTCTAGCCGGTGAAGGTTACCAATGATAACCGGCAAATTGTCGGCGTAGTTGACATAAAAGCGGCTGGTAGACTTTTGAATCATGGGAGAGATCAGGGATATGGAAGATTTAATAACCGCATTGACATCCACCTGCTCGGTCATATCCGGTGTACCTTTGCGTACAAACGTCTTAAGATCATCTACAATCTGTTTAATCCGGGTTGAGCCATCAGTAATGCCCTCAAAAAGACCGGGAATCCTTGCGCGCAATTCGGTGAAATTCATGCCGGCAATAACAAACTCGCCGTTTTCCTGGTAGTAATCTTCTAAAATCGGCAAGGCCCCCTCCCAGGCCTCTTTGAGCAATGGCGTATTGAGCATAATAAAATTGTTGGGATTGTTGATATCGTGCGCCATGCCCGACACCAGGATGCCCAGGGCTACCATTTTGCTGGCCTGGTATAGTTGCTCTTGATGCAGTCTGGCCTGTTCTTCGGCCTGCTTCAGTTCGGTGGTGTCGCGGCCAAAGCAGCGAAAACCGATCGCCTTACCGCGGGAGTTACGAATAAGGGTAATGGTTAACTCAAAAAAAATTTTCTTGCCGTCTTTGCATACAACCTCCCAATCACGTGCAAAACCGGTTTGTCCCGTGCGAAATACTTCATTAAATGTATCATAGGTTTTTTGCGCCTGTGATTCACTCATTATATCACGGTTATTTTTGCCCAATAATTCGTCTTCGGTGTAGCCTAAATATTTGCAAAGGGTCTGGTTAAAGAACATCAAATTGCCGGCCAAATCTACCTCAAAATAACCGTCTTCGATATTTGCCAGTACTTCCCGGTATTTTTCCTCGCTTTCTTTCAGAGCCGTCTCAACCTTGGCTCGTTCAATATTCATGGCATGCCAAATGGTAGGGACATCGGGTTCCCACTGCCGCAAAATGGATGTCATGAAAATCTCTTCTATACCGGCTAAAATCGCAAAAATGGTAGCAATGCGAAAGGGCCATGTGGGTCCGCCAAACATCAAGACAACTGTACTGACGCCCACCAACGCCGCGGCTACATTAGATCCCCAAGTGTTGTAACTGGTCATGCGGCTATACTTTAATAAGCCCACCGATGCGGGCACGACATGAAATCCAACCACCGCCATAATGTAGGGTGCTTCCTGGTTCACAATTTCCGGCCAAAGCTTCAAGGCGCATAAGGGAACAATGATATAACTGGCCGATACCGCCCAGCTGTCCAGTTCAGCACCTAATTCCGACACCTGGCCTCTGCGGCGTGCAAAAAATCCATCTGCAGATGATAGAACGAATAGGGCGATAAATAGGGACGAAAAAAGAGACCGCTCTGCCTGCCAGGTTAACACCACCAGAAAGGGCAGCATCAGCATACGCGCAAACGTTAAGCAGTTGGGCAGCGTAAACCACGCAATGGGGGCGTTTTCGACTTGGGATTCTATGGGGTCAATTTTTGCCATTGATTCAGGTGTTTAAATCCACAATAAAGGTATGGGATTTACATGATTTAGTGATGGTTGTGCAAAAATTATCTAAATTCACAAATCAAGCTTTCTTATTTGGCTTCAGATAGC
>JASJAZ010000141.1 GCA_030066785.1 Desulfobacterales bacterium
ATCAAGTGAATGACGGTGATCAAACATTGCGGTTTCAAGGCCCAGTCGCAAGGTCGTAAAGCCGCTGCGTTGCATCAATTGTGCGGTTTTTGCTGAAATTTCGCGGATATGCAGCGCATTGGGTGTATGAAATCGCAATTTAAGGCCTAATTTTAAAATTCTTTCAAACAATGGCAGGGCATGTTTTTCAGCCCCCACTAAGAGCGCGTCATCATAAAAGGCAAAATCGATTACATTGTATTGCTCATGCCAAAAAAGCAGTTCCTCAACAATAAGGTCTGGCTGGCGTAGCTCCCTTTGAGGATGCAGAAAATGTGAAGCACAATAAGTGCATGCGAAGGGGCATCCCCTAGACGTGAGAATTGGTATGTAGCCAATGCGTTGTTGGAGATTAAAGGCCGGAAAAGGGTAGGAATTGATATCAGCCGGTTCAAAAGCCGGCGTTGGTGCATAATCAGTCAGAGATGCTATCAACTGCAGTAGGTTATGTTCCACGGTACCGGTCACTACTTGGTCGACACCGACGGTGGTTTTGGCATGTTCTGCACATAAGGTGGCATAAATGCCACCCAAAAGAACCGGGGTGTTTGGGAAAATTTCTCTTATTACCTCAATGGTTTCGCAAACGCCGGGATACCAATAGGTCATTAAAGATGTCACCATAATGAGATCGGGCCTATCAACGGCCCTGAGATCATTACGGAACCATTCGGGTTTGATGCCGTAGCGCGAATAGGTGCGCGGAATATCCGCAAGCCCTTCCGGCTTGGCGATTGGTGTTTTTAGATAGGGGCCGCGACCATAGCGTGCTTGCGGATTTGATTTAGGTGCTTGGGGGTGAAACCGATCAAGGCAATCAATATAGGCGACGTTAAGGCCGTGGTGGACCAGGATGGCGCCGAGGCTTAAAAGGCCCAATGGCTTGGCCCAGAAGTCATACGCCGCAAAATCATGGATCCAGGGATTTATCAGCAGAATATGAGGTGTATCTTTTTTCAAAAGAAAATGAATGTGTTAATCATCATTGTGGGCAGGAAAGTAATTCATGGAGGTTTTTTTTAGTTCGCGACGGCTAAACAGAAGGTTGTAATCCTTAACCGATGCCTTTGCAGCCATCCTACGCGCTGTTTGACGGCAGGATTCTTCATCTTTGGCATGGACCATGGTGTAAAGATTATAGGGCCATTCCAATGTTGGATTGCGCCGGTAACAATGGGATACTTCTTTAAAAGCAGCAAATTGTTGGCCAACTTGGGTGATATTGTGTTCATCGACCTTCCAGGCGACCATGGCGTTGGCAGCGTAGCCTGATTTTTGGTGCCGCAGCGTAGCGCCGAAACGACGAATAACGCCCTTTTCACAAAGATCCTTTAATTTTTCTAAAAGCGTTTCTTCAGAAACATTCAGATTTTGTGCAATCTTTTGATACGGTCGATGGGCTACCGGAATGTCAGCTTGAATAGCCGCAATGATTTTCTTTTCCAGAATGGTCAGCATGAACACACCTATGCGTCAAATAAAGAAGTTATGTGCGCGTATATTTTTATCCTTTTAACGCTTTGATTTTTCAGGAAACAATTGTTTGATGTCTTGTGCCGACGCCTTGCAAATGCCACGTTCAGTGATGAATCCCGTCACCAGCCGGGCAGGTGTGACATCAAATGCAAAATTCGCGGCCGGGCTATCTGCCGGCGATATAAGAACCGATAGCGTTTTTCCGGCTTTGCGGCCCTGAACGAATTTTATCTCATTGGGATCGCGTTCTTCGATGGGGATGTCCTTTACCCCGTCATTGATATGCCAGTCAAATGTGCTGGAGGGCAGCGCGACGTAGAATGGAATCTGGTTATCTTTGGCCGCAAGTGCTTTTAAATATGTTCCGATTTTGTTGGCGACATCACCGGTAAAGGTAGTGCGGTCGGTGCCCACAATAACCAAATCAACTTTGGCATGTTGCATCAAATGCCCCCCGGCGTTATCCGTAATCAATGTATGCTTGACACCCTGTTGGCCTAGCTCCCAAGCTGTCAGCCGGGCACCTTGGTTTAAAGGCCTGGTCTCATCTACCCACACGTGAACATCGATGCCGGCATCAAAAGCGGCATAGATAGGTGCTGTGGCCGTACCATATTCAACACACGCCAGCCAACCGGCATTGCAATGGGTTAAGACATTAACCGTGCGGCCGTCTTTTTCCCGGCTAATATTGCGAATCACCGGCAAGCCGTGTGCGCCAATTTTACGGCAATTCTCAGCTTCGAGCTCGGCGATTAGATCGGCTTCTTGCTGCGCCACGCTAATCGCTTGATCTTTGTTCGAAATGTGTTTCAATTTATCATATACTCGATCAACGGCCCACGAAAGATTTACGGCCGTTGGGCGCGCCGCTTTTATTCGGCGGCACTCCGAAATTAAATAATCGGCTTCAATCTCTTGCGTCGGAAAATTCAAAACAGCCAGATAAACACCATAAGCCCCTGTGACGCCAATCAAGGGAGCTCCGCGCACATACATATCTTGAATTGCTGTGATACAATCATTCACCAACTGAAGATCCACAACTATTAATTCATGTGGCAGCCTTCGCTGATCGATGATTTTGATGCTGCCTGTCTCTTTATCACGCCAGATCGGGCGCCTTTTTTCGCCATTGTTACTCATATGTTATTTCTCGGTAAACTTCAGTAATTGATAGCGCTTTCTGTGTCAGGACAATGAAATTAACCACTACTCCAATACCATTGGAACTCAATGCGACGATAGGTGGCATTACCCGGGCGCCGTAAATTCTTTTTGGATTTCATCTGCCAAAATGTGTTTTTGAAATACCTGCCGGATCTTATCAGCGTCCATGTTTTGATAAAGTACCGTGTTCTGTCCCTTAATGGAAACCGACACATACGGTTCATTTTTACCTTTTTCATAAGAATCGGCGGTCAACACTTGCACATCATCACAATCGGCGGCTGCGGCCTCCTCCAACAATGCGGTCATAACATCCCGTGCACCGGCGGCAATACCGCTTTCACCCATATGAACCGTGATTGCCACTCTAAAATGATGCTGGCGCGGTGAGATTTCCTTAAGTTTTTTGTCTTTTATTTTTTTTAAATCTTCAACCGTTAATTTTGGCATACTAAGGTCCTTTCGTTGCCTTCTGTCGCAATGGCTTTGCTTTTAGATTGTGACCGGTGACCTGCTAATTCGATGATGTTTAAACTAATCGCAAAATCCCACTCTCATCGGCTCTCCATCGCCATTTCATCAGAAAGGTACTTATATATGGCTTTCTAAAGAGTTTCAAGACCGGCAGCACTGCCGATCAAAACCATAAAACAGATAGTTACCCTATCATATCATTCGCCGACGGCAGATTTAGGTCTCTTCGCGGAAGAATCGTATCTTTCGCAAAGCCCTCAGCAAATAAGCTATCGGCACGTTCAATAATGCTATTTGTCGATAGTTTTGTGAAGTGGTCTTCACCAAAACTTATGCATACGGAGAAAACCATTTGATTGTGAAAGCGGGAATCGACGGCTATACAAATAAAGGCACATGCTTAAACTGGTGAACGTCGACCAGACCCCGGTCAGTAATTTTTAAAGAAGGTATGACCGGCAGCGCCATAAACGAAAGGGTCATAAACGGATCTTGCAGTTTAGACCCCATTTCTTGGGCGACGGCTAATAGATCATCCATGGCCTGCCGCACCGCATGCACCGGCTCCATTGACATAAGGCCCGCGACGGGAAGCGGTAAGTCTGCAAGGATTTTGCCATCGCAGGCTGCCGCCAATCCTCCGCCCGTATTCACAATAGCTTTGACGACCATGTGCATGTCCTCATCGTTGGTTCCAACAACAATGATGTTATGGGAATCATGGGCCACACTAGATGCCAGGGCCCCTTGCTTTAAACCAAGCCCTTTGATAAAGCCTTTGCCGATGTTGCCGCTGTTATGGTGGCGCTCGATAACCGCAATTTTGAGAAGGTCACGCTTGCAATCCGATTTTAGCGCCGATGCGACGGTGTCTATTGATTCGATTCTTTCCCCGGTGACAACTTGATCCGGCACAATTTCAATAACCCGAATATGTGAGCCCTCAACGGGAATCGAAAAATCGAGATGGTCAACATCAACATTCATTGAGGGCGATATCTTGATACCAGTGGGACTTTGAATCTCAGGCCGCATGACACCATCTTCGGCCACCAGCCTTCCACGCCGATAGACTTTCTTTATATCAAGGGCATTAAAATCAGAAAAGACAACCAAATCGGCCAGCCGACCCGGGGCAATCGCCCCCCGGTCATATAATTGGAAGTATTCAGCCGGATTAATAGAGGCCATCTGAATGGCGGTAACCGGTTCGAGTCCGGCTTGAATAGCACTGCGCACAATGGCATCGATGTGACCTTCATCTTCAAGGGTGTGAGGGTGGCGATCATCGGTGCACCACATCATGCGCCGGGCGGTGCTCGCTTTAATAGCGGGCATGAGCGCCTGCAAATTGCGTGCAGTGGTGCCCTCTCTTACCATGATATGCATGCCGGCTTTTATTTTTGATAGTGCTTCTTCAGCAGAAGTGCATTCATGATCGCTGGCGATGCCGGTAAATACATATGCGTTTAGTTCGGTGTCCGCCAATCCAGGTGCATGCCCGTCAATCGGCTTGCGGGCGGTTTTCGTCATGTCAATTTTATGAAGAATTTCGGGGTCACCATAGATAACACCCGGAAAATTCATCATTTCCGCCAACGCAACAACGCGCTTATGGTCGATGAACGGTTTTAGATCTTTGGTCGTCAATATTGCTCCGGAGGTCTCCATATCTGTGGCTGGAACGCAGGAAGGCAATGCGTAGAAAATGTCCAGCGGTTGTCCTGCGCAGGAAGAAAGCATGTATTGAATACCGTTGGTGCCTAAGACATTGGCGATTTCATGCGGATCCGCAATGACACATGTCGTTCCACGGGGAAGGATCGCTCGTGAAAATTCTGAAACGCATGTCATGGAACTTTCGATATGGACATGTGAATCGATGAAGCCTGGGGCCACCAAAAGGTTCTGAAGATCGATAACCCTTTCTGCTTGGTAATCACCGATGCCGGCAATATAAGCACCCGCCACGGCTATATGGCCGCTAATTATTTCACCACTAAAAACCTCAACAATGCGTGCATTGGCCAATAAAAGATCGGCTTGGGCGGCTCCCCTTGCGATTTCAATCAGTTTTGCCAATTCCATGCTTGACCTCCCTGAAAACTATTGTCTGACATTTTCCTTCAGGTTATTTGCGGCGCGCATAATGGCTTCGATATCCAGTGTAAGAAGTTTGCGATTCTGCATCAGTAGCTTGCCGGCAACCAACACATCACGGACATCGGCACCATTGGCGGCATACACCAGATGGGATACAGGGTGATACGCCGGAAAAAGGTGGGGTTTTTGGCAATCAATAATGATGATGTCTGCTTGTTTGCCGATTTCAAGCGAACCGATTTCGTCCTCAAGCCCCAGCGCTTTGGCACCACCCAGGGTGGCCATGTGCAACACTGTTGCAGCATCCATAACGGTCGGATCACTAAGCCGAACCTTATGCAGTTTAGCCGCCGAGTCCATTTCAGCCAATAAATCCAAATCGTTGTTGCTGGCACAGCCATCCGTGCCGATTCCAACTGCAATGCCAGCCGCTAAAAATTGGGTTACCGGTGCAATTCCGGAGGCCAATTTCATATTGCTTTGAGGATTATGTGAAATTGTGGCCTTGCAGGATGCAATCGTTTCAATATCTAAATCGTTAACCCAAATCGCATGCACCAGCAGCGTGTTTTCATCCAGCAAATTTAAGCGATCTAAAAATTGAACGGGGGTGGTGTGATGTTTGGATTGAAATTGCTGCCACTCTTCCTGGGTTTCCGCTGCATGAATCTGAAAAAGCAGATTGCGTTCAATCGCCGCCTGTTTGGCGCTTTCAAGCGTGTCGGGAGTACACGTGTAGGGTGTGTGACAAAAAACGGATGGGATAATCAGAGGTGTATTGTTTTTCCAGCGGTCCATAAATTTGATGGCTTGCGTTACATTTTGTGCAGGGTCGGGCACACCTGGTGCTGGAAAATCAATGACGCCTTGCCCCAAAATGGCTCTGAGACCAGCTGTCTGAACCGTTTGGGCAATTTCATTTTCAAAAAAATAGCCATCACAGCAGGTGGTGGTACCCGATAAAATCATTTCGGCGCAGGCCAGCGACGCCCCAATTTTGACCGTTTCGGAACGAATGTATTCGGCTTCGGCCGGAAAGATATATTCCTGCAGCCAGGTCTGCAGCGGCAGATCATCAGCCAAACCCCTAAAAATGGTCATGGGCAGATGTGTATGCGTGTTGATCAGGCCCGGAACGATAAAACCGCCTTGGGCATCAATAATCTGGGCGCTGTTATCCTGTGGCCTGATTTTTTCGGCTGGCCCGATCCCCTGAATACGACCATCGGACATTCCGATAAATCCATTGCGGATAATATCAAAATTTAAATTGCAGGTGATGATAGTGCCGTTTTTGATGACCAGATCGTATGCCATGGGACTTTAACTTATACTTGATATTAAGTGAAAGGTGTTCTGATTAGTTCTCGGGCGCCAAGGTTGCCGCAATTCGGGCCACTGCCTGCATAACCTCCTTCCAATCAAAGGTGCCAATTTTTCGATCTTCCATTACCAATTGGCCGTTGATGATCGACGTGGATACATCGCTTCCGCGAGCGGCATAAACGATATGCGAGATCGGGTTGTACATGGGCGTTAGATGCGGCTTGTGGGTATCAAGAATAATGATATCGGCCCTTTTGCCAGGCTCCAGCGAACCGATGATATGATCTAATCCCAGGCATCTAGCGCCGTCGATGGTCGCCATCTTTAAAACTGTTTGAGCATCCATCACGGTTGGATCCAATGTGTTGACCTTGTGCAATTTAGCAGCGGTATCAATTTCCGATAACATATCCAGATTATTGTTACTGGCGCAGCCGTCCGTACCGATTCCCACACAGATACCGTTTCCCAGAAGTGTTGGTATGGGCGCAATGCCTGAGGCCAGTTTCATATTACTCTCAGGATTATGGGCCACTTTCACGTGATGGTTGTCAAGCAGGCGGATATCTTCGGCTGAAAGCACGACACAGTGGCAGGCTATAACATTGGGGGCCAAAACGTTTAAATTGGCCAAGTGCTGAACCGGGGTTGCACTGAATTTAGCCTGTAGGTTGGAAACTTCATCACGTGTTTCCGAAAGATGAATGATCAATGGCAATTCATTTTTTTGTGCTAGATTTGACGCTTGCTGCAATAATTCGGGTGCACATAGATAGGGTGAGTGTGGTTCCACGGCGATTGTAATGAGCTCATGCGCCTGCCATTTTTCGATGAGCATTTGCGTATATTCAAAGCCGCGTTCAATAGGGCCGTAATTGGGAGAAGGAAAATCAAAGAGCACCTCGCCAACCACAGCCCGCATACCGGCGTAAGAGGCTGCGCGGGCCACTGCATCTGTAAATAAATACATATCGCAAAAACATGTCGTTCCCGACATAATCATTTCAGCACAGGCCAATAATGCACCCTGGTAAACTTGATGATCGTCCATCTTAGATTCAGCTGGAAAAATGTGTTCGTTAAGCCAGGTCATTAAGGGCAAATCATCGGCAAGTCCACGCAGCAGTGTCATGGCGGCATGTGTGTGCACATTGACCAAGCCAGGCATAATAATGCCCCCTTTGGCATCAATTCGTTTCTTGCCCTTTATCGAATCAATCTCAGCTAGGGTGCCAACGGCTTCAATCTGGCTGCCATTAACTGCAACATAGCCTTTTTTTATGACCGCGTTGGCGGTGTCCATGGTTATCACGGTTCCATTGAAAACGAGGATTTCCGCATCAAATTTTCGCATCCATAACCTCCACGACAGCTTTAATAATAAGTTCAACTTTGGGAGTCGCCTCTTGGGCCACCTGAATGATTTCTTCCACAGTGGCTGCTTGAGGATTATCTGGATCAGCTAAATTGGTGATGGTTGATAACCCCAGAATTCGCATCCGGGCATGCACAGCGGCAACAACTTCCATAATCGTAGACAAGCCCACCGCATCGGCACCAATTGTTTTAAGGAATCGAATTTCAGCCGGGGTTTCCAATGAGGGTCCCACTAAACCAGCATAGACGCCTTTGTGCAAGTCGATTCCCGTCTCTTGACCAGCTTGATCCGCCAGAGCCATTAATTTCTGATCATAAACACAGGTCATGTCCGGGAAACGGATTCCCCAGCTGTCTTCATTATCACCGATTAACGGATTAAAACCGGTAAGGTTAATATGGTCATGAATGATCATGATATCACCAGCTTTAAATTGCGGATTTATGCCACCCGCCGCATTGGTTACAATCAGAGTTTTAACACCCAGTTCCTGCATGATTCTAATTGGAAAACTCACTTCTTGGGGTGAATAACCCTCATACAGGTGAAAACGGCCTTGCATAACCAAGACGTCTTTACCCTCCAACTGTCCGGCGATAAGCTTGCCACTGTGGCTTGGGACAGTGGAAACCGGAAAATTAGGTAGATCGCGATAATTAAATTCGGTCATTACATCAACGGATTGCGCAATTTCGCCAAGCCCCGTACCCGTAAAAATACCGGTGGTCGGATGGATCGGAAGCCTTTGTTTCAAGTATTTTAAGGTTTTAGCAACGGAAGTTTTCATTTTGATTGAGGTTTTGCTCCAAAAATATTGACGTTAATTTACTATATTTAGACCCAATAAAATCGTCAAGCGTGCAGACGGCGAGATGTTTAGCAGGGTATCATGGCATTGACTTTTTAGTGTGATTATGAAATCTTTGCAAACTTTAAACGAGCATATGGATATATTCATACTCTAAATATCGCCTATTATATCCAGGAGACCGGCATGACCGCCTCATATCATCCGCAACATCCAGATATTACCGATGAAATGTGGAATAAGATTGACCAGATTATTGATAATTATCGCTCTGTTTCAGGCGCAATTATCACCGTTTTGCGCGAATGCCAAAATATCGTCAATTACCTCCCGGTGGTATTAATTGATTATATCAGCAAGGGAATGAATTTATCGCGAAGCAGTGTCTATGGCATTGCCTCGTTTTACGCACTTTTTTCCATGCAACCGAAAGGCCGCCACACGATCAAAATGTGTCTTGGTACCGCCTGCTTTGTTAAAGGCATTAAGGAAGTCGTTACCCGCGTTAGCAATGCATATTCTGTTGAAGAAGGCGGTACTACCGACGACCGGCGCTTTTCATTGGAATCAGTTCGTTGCCTTGGTGCGTGTGGATTAGCTCCTGTAATGGTGGTCAATGATGATGTGCATGGAGCGGTGACGTCCGAAGGGATTATCAAAATATTGGACCAATATGAATAGTTTCAGGCTGAAATTGCCATGATTATCGCTGAAATTAAAGCTATTCTGAAGGCTGACATATTGGTCGGTGATGACCAAATGGATAAAACAATTGTCGGAGGCGGTAGTGCCGACTTAATGGATGATGTATTGGCGGCGGTGGCAAAAGGATCGGTGCTGTTGACAGGGGTCACAACTGAAAAAGTTATCCGCACAGCCCAAATCGCCGGTGTTGGCGCTGTGGTTTTTGTTCGGGGTAAAACGCCACCCGTCAATGTGGTAAATTTGGCCAAATCATTACATCTGCCAGTGTTATTAACCGAATATTCACTTTTTGTTGCCAGTGGCCGCCTTTATTTTAACGGCTTGCGTGGCTTGGATGGGTCTTGGTAAACGAATCATATTTGGCATTGATCATTGGTTTGTTGAAAATTTTCTATCCAATTCGGTCGATCCGATTCTTATTTACAAGAGAGCGGTGCTTTCAGATATGCGTTTAAAAATGTTTAATCGGCATTCAGCGTTGCCCGATCGGTTTAAATCGAACAGGACTTCAGAATGAAGAAGGTGAGAACGCATCTAATGCTGTGCGGGGGAACCGGTTGCCATTCAACCGGTAGTCTGGAAGTCAAAGCAGCGCTGGCCACTGAACTCAAGCAACACGATTTAAATGAAGAGATTCAAGTCGTTGAAACCGGCTGCAACGGATTTTGTGCCGTGGGGCCGGTCATGCTGGTTCAGCCCGAAGGCATTTTTTATCAGAAACTGAAACCTGAAGATATGCCGGAGTTGGTTAAAGAACATTTTTTAAAAGGCCGCATTTTGGAACGTCTGCTGTATAAAGAGCCCACTACCAAGAAGAAAATTGCCAAGATGGCGGAAATTCCATTTTTTGCCAATCAAATGTTTTGGGCGATGCGAAACAAGGGTATTATCGATCCCGAAGAGATCGATGAATATATTGCCAGAGATGGCTATCAAGGTGCGGCCAAAGCCCTTTTGGAGATGACGGCGGAAGAGGTTGTGGCGCAAGTAAAAATTTCCGGTCTAAGGGGTAGAGGCGGTGCCGGTTTTCCAGCGGGCATCAAATGGGATTTTGCGCGTCAAAGCGCCGGTGATATCAAATATGTTCTGTGTAATGCCGACGAGGGTGACCCCGGTGCTTTTATGGACCGCAGTATTTTAGAGGCTGATCCCCATGCGGTGGTTGAAGGGATGGTGATTGCGGCCAAAGCCATCGATGCGCATCAGGGCTACATTTACTGCCGTACGGAATACCAACTAGCCATCAAGCGGCTGGGCATCGCTCTTGATCAGGCCCGGGCATACGGCCTTTTAGGAACCGACATACTCGGATCCGGTTTTGATTTTAATATCGAGATTTACCAAGGAGCCGGTGCCTTTGTTTGCGGCGAAGAAACCGCCTTGATGCGCTCCATCGAAGGCAAGCGCGGAATGCCGCGGCCACGCCCGCCTTTTCCCGCCCATAAGGGCTTATGGGAAAAACCCACCGTACTTAACAACGTGGAAACCTATGCCAATGTTGCCCAAATTATTTTAAACGGTGGTGAATGGTATGCCAGTGTGGGGACTGAAACCAGTAAAGGCACCAAGGTTTTTGCAATTTCCGGTGATGTTAACAACATCGGACTTGTGGAAGTTCCCATGGGCACTTCGTTGCGATCGCTTGTTTATGATATCGGCGGTGGTATACCGAAAAAGCGCAAATTTAAAGCCGTACAATTGGGGGGGCCATCGGGCGGCTGTGTCCCCGAAAAATATATTGACACGCCGGTTGATTATGAAGAGATTACAAAAGTGGGTGCCATCATGGGGTCCGGCGGTGTGATCGTCATGGATGATCACACTTGTATGGTGGATATGGCGCGGTTTTTTATGGATTTTATCCAGGATGAATCCTGTGGTAAATGCACACCTTGCCGGGAGGGTACGCGACGCTTATTGGAAATCCTGGATAAGATAGCCGAGGGCCTCGGCACGTCCGAGGATATTGAAGCGATGGAGGAACTATCGGCGATCATTCAAAATTCAGCCTTATGTGGGCTGGGGCAAACAGCGCCCAATCCGGTTCTATCCACCTTGCGCTATTTCCGCGAAGAATTCCTAGCCCATATTCATGAGAAGAAATGTCCGGCTAAACGCTGTATTGCCCTGCTGAACTTTGAGGTAGACCCTGAATTATGTACCAAATGTGGTATGTGTTTTCAATATTGTCCCACAGAAGCGGTTGTTTGGAAAAAAAAAGAGATTGCTCGAATCGAAAAGGAT
>JASJAZ010000013.1 GCA_030066785.1 Desulfobacterales bacterium
GTCCAACTATTGGACTGTGATGTGGAAGAGCCGAACGCACACCTTTTTATTCAGCCAGTGTTCGAACACCGCCATATCATCACCACACCGGTGCCGCGGATTGACATGACCGCCTGCAGCCTTTGCGGACAATGTACGCAATTGTGTCAGTATAAGGCCATTGTTCAGATTGCCGATCAGGTCCTGGTCTTTGACGAATTATGCCATAGTTGCGGTGGTTGTCAGGCGGTTTGTCCTGAAAGCGCTATTTCTGAAAAAGATCGTGAGCTGGGTTGTCTGGAACTCGGTTATCGTGACGGTTTGTCTTTTATACATGGGCGCTTGCGGGTGGGCGAGGCCATGGCACCGCCTTTGATCCAGGCAGTGCGATCACAAGTCAACGCCGCTAAAGTCATCATTATCGATGCCCCGCCCGGCACTTCCTGTCCGGTGATCACCGCCATGAAAAACACGGATTTCGTGCTGTTGGTGACCGAACCGACGCCTTTTGGTTTGCATGATTTAAAGCTGGCCGTTGAAGCTGTTAAGCGTCTGGGGATTGCCCACGGCCTGATCATCAATCGTGCCGATATTGGAGATCGGCGTGTACATGAATATGCCCGCCATGAAAACGTACCGCTGTTAATGGACATCCCATTTGATCGCAACATTGCTGAAATCTATGCCCGCGGTGAGATGCTGGTTGAGGTGTTGCCGCAATGGCAAGCTTCTTTCCAGGATTTATATTTGCGGATCGTCGAATTAACGGCATCGTCTGGGAAAATGCAATGAAAGAATTGATCGTTATCAGTGGTAAAGGGGGTACCGGCAAAACCAGCCTGGTGGCGGCGTTTGCATCGCTGGCCCAAGGTACAATCTTATGCGATGCCGATGTGGATGCCGCTGACTTGCATTTGATAATGAATCCAACCATACAAGAAGCGCATGATTTTCAATCCGGCCATACGGCTGTTATCGATCAAGACCGCTGCACGCAATGCGGCATCTGCATTGAGATGTGTCGCTGGAACGCTATCAGCGATGATTTCATCATCGATGCCATTGAATGTGAGGGCTGCGGTGTATGCGTGCATTTTTGTCCGAAACAGGCGATCGGATTTCCGGTCAATACATCCGGGCAGTGGTTTATTTCGGAAACCCGTTACGGTCCCATGGTGCATGCCCGCATCGGTATCGCCGAAGAAAACTCGGGTAAACTCGTGACGTTGGTGCGTCAACAGGCTCGTCAGAAAGCGGAAATCAGGGGTTTAGGAATGATATTAACCGACGGCCCCCCGGGTGTCGGCTGTCCGGTGATTGCATCCATCGGTGGTGCCACAGCCGTGCTGATTGTCACCGAACCGACGGTTTCCGGTCAGCATGATATGCAGCGGGTTCATCAGTTGGCCCTGCATTTCAGGGTGCCGGCTATGATTTGCATTAACAAGGCCGATCTCAATCCGGAAAAATCAATGGAAATTGAGCAATATGCCGCCTTTCAGAATCTAACTTTTTTAGGGCGTATTCCATTTGATGTAAATATGACGCAATCCATGGTTCAGGGAAAGACGATTTTCGAGTACCAAACCGTCTCGGAGGCCACTGCTTCGGTGCAACATATTTGGCAGCAGGTATGTTACAAAATCGGCATCTAAGTCGATCAGGAATCCGATGCATAGTGGTAGAAACAGACAATTTGAAAAAGCCTTATGATAAGTCTTGAGATTCGATGTTGTATAGACGGCAGGTGTTTGCCCAAATTTGCTCAGCAATGATCTGAGGATCGGTGTTCAGAACGTCTGCCAGTTTCAGCAAGACACTTTTAACAAATGCCGGTTCATTGCGGCGCACACGGTTTTTTTCAGGTGCCGGCGTTAAATAAGGCGCGTCGGTTTCAATTAATATTTTATCAACCGGCATATCGGCCACCAGGCGGCGCAGATCTTGACCGCGTTGCTGCATTGTGACGATGCCGGTTATGCCGATATATAGGCCCAAATTCAGATAGGAATGCAGTTCTTGGCGATTGCCGCTAAAGCAATGGATCACACCGCATAAGTCATTTGAGCGGTGGGTTGTCAGGATCTCTAAAAATCGCCCCTGACTGTCGCGTTCATGAAAAATTATTGGCAGCTGCAGCGTGGCGGCCGCTTCGATTTGCCGCAGCATCCATTGCTCCTGTTTACCACGCGGCGAGTACATGCGATTAAAGTCCAGACCGATTTCGCCCCAGGCTTTTACCTTGGGGTGCTGTGCCAGGTGCTCGAGCGAATTTAAAATTTCTGGGGAACCGTTACGGGCGTCATGGGGGTGGAGGCCCACAGCGGCATATATGCCGGGAAACCTTTCCGCCAGCTCTATCGCTTTGGCGGATCTTTGCAAGTTTACACCGGCAATCAAAGCCGCGGCAACCCCAGCCTGCTGTTGCCTTTTAATAACGCGATCAATATCTTTATGATAAGAGTGATCATCGAGATGGCAGTGACTGTCAAAAAGTTTCATCAAAACAATTTCTCTCCTGTTCTGGCACCCGGTAAAGCCAAATCTGAGCGGGTGAGGTTGATATAGCCTAAATTGTCTGTTATCAAGATTAATTTACGCATTTGTTTCGGTCGTTTAATGTCGGAATGCTTTTACCTGGAAAACATCTGAAATTCAACTTTTTATAAATAGTTCGGAGGTTTAAAATGTTTAAAATCGTAAAACGCGAAGAAATGGCTGAAGGCACGGTGATTTTAAACGAAATCGAAGCCCCGCTGATTGCCGAAAAAGCCAAGCCTGGTCAGTTTGTTATCCTGAAAGCCACCGAAACAGGGGAGCGGATACCCCTGACCATGGCGATGACTGATCCCGTCAAGGGCACTATCACTATCATTTACATGGTGGTGGGCAAAGGAACCGCTGTATTCCGGGATCTAGTCGTCGGCGATACCTATCAGGATGTGATCGGCCCTTTGGGCAAGCCCACGCATTTGGAAAAAGTCGGCAAGGTGGTGTGTGTGGGTGGCGGAACTGGTATTGCGGTGCTGCACCCGATCACGCGCGCACTGAAAGAGGTCGGTAACCATGTGATTGCAATTATTGGCGCCCGCAGCAAGGATTTGTTGATTCTTGAAGATCATATGCAGGCGGCATCCCATGAGCTGCATGTTTGCACCGATGATGGATCGTACGGCCGCAAAGGCTTTGTAACCGAAGCGTTGCGCGATGTTCTGGAAAACGAGAAGATTCAACTGGTCGTGGCCATTGGCCCGGTACCGATGATGAAATTTCTGTCGCAGCTCACCAAAGAATACAATGTCAAAACCATCGTCAGCCTGAATCCTATCATGGTGGATGGCACCGGAATGTGCGGCGGTTGCCGCGTGACCGTCGGTGGCCTGACCAAATTTGCCTGCGTGGACGGCCCGGAATTTGACGGTCATCAGGTCGATTATGATGAATTAATGCTGCGTTTGCAGGCCTATTGTGAAGACGAGAAAAAATGCTACGAGGATTATTGTGTGCTGAGTGCTTAGGCATGCGTTTTGCTCTTTGAGCTAGCAAACAAGTATGCAAAACACTTCAATTTCAGCAGCTACCAGCGGAGGATCAAATGGCGGAAAAAACAGCCAAAAAAAAATCGGTACCCCGCACGCTTATGCCGGAGCAGGAGCCGGAAGTTCGCATGCGCAATTTCGATGAAGTCCCCTTGGGCTATACTCCTGAACTGGCCCAACAGGAAGCCGCGCGATGTATACAATGCAAAAAACCCGGCTGCATGGCGGGATGTCCGGTCGATGTGGATATTCCAGGATTTATTAAACTCATCAAAGAAGGTGATTTCAAGGCGGCCATCCGCAACCTTTGGGCTAAAAATTCCTTGCCGGCGGTTTGCGGGCGCGTTTGTCCCCAGGAAATACAATGTGAAGGCCTCTGTGTTCTGGCCAAGAAAGGCGAGCCGATTGCTATTGGCAACCTAGAGCGTTTTGCCGCGGATTATGAACGGGACCATGGTACCGGCGAACTGCCGCCGAAGCTGACGCCGACCGGTAAAAAGGTTGCCGTCATCGGTTCGGGACCTTCCGGACTGACGGTGGCGGGTGATTTAATCGTTAAAGGCCACGAGGTGACGGTCTTTGAAGCCTTTCACAAACCCGGCGGTGTGCTGGTGTATGGCATTCCTGAATTTCGGCTGCCTAAAGAAATCGTTTTTCAGGAAGTCGGATTCTTAGAAAGGCTCGGCGTCAAGGTGGATTGCAACGTCGTCGTGGGCCGCACGGTTAGCGTCGATGAACTTTTTGAACAGGGCTTTGAGGCCGTTTATATCGGAGTGGGGGCAGGGCTGCCGCGGTTTTTAAATATTCCGGGTGAAAACTTGGTCGGTATCCTTTCGGCCAACGAATATCTAACCCGGGCCAATTTGATGAAGGCCTACCGGTTTCCCGATTACGATACCCCGATTCCCAAAGGTAAAAACGTCGTGGTTTTAGGCGCCGGAAATGTGGCCATGGATTCCGCCCGAACGGCCATGCGTTTAGGAGCGGAAAAAGTGCGGATCGTTTATCGGCGCTCGCGAGCGGAAATGCCGGCCAGAGAAGCAGAAATTCATCACGCCGAAGAAGAAGAGATTGAATTCTTCTTACTGACCAATCCAACAAAGTTTATCGGCAATGAACGGGGTCGCGTGATCGGCATGGAGTGTCTGCAGATGGAACTGGGTGAGCCGGATGAATCTGGGCGCCGGCGCCCGGTAGCGGTTGATGGTTCCGAATTTAATTTGGATTGTGACCTGGCGATCATTGCTGTCGGTGCGGGAGCCAATCCGTTGCTAACCCAATCTACGGAAGGTTTGCATCTAAACCAATGGGGTTATGTGTTGGCTGATCCGGCCACCGGCAAAACTTATAAAAAGGGCGTTTGGGCCGGTGGTGATATTGTTACCGGTCAAGCGACGGTTATCCTGGCCATGGGTGCCGGCCGTAAAGCGGCTGATTCCATCCATGATTATTTAACCTACGGCTGGTAGGCTGTCAAAGATGTCAGTCAGAGTATGCTAAATTTGATATTAGCAGGGTATTGAAAAACGTTACGAGCATAGCAGAGTCAAGGGAGATGAGACGTAAAAGCGAAGTTTACAAATTGTAAATGAGCATTTTGAGCCGAATTTTAACGCCATATCAGCGCCTAATAGTTTTTCAATGCCTTGCTAAGCGATGCCCGCCAATAACGCTCCCTCAATAAAAGGATCGATCGTACCATCTAAAACACTGTTGACGTTGCCGATCTCCAGGTTGATGCGGTGATCTTTGACCATCTGATACGGATGTAATACATAAGATCGAATTTGGTTGCCCCAGCCGATGTCATCTTTGTTGTCATGAATTTCCTGCCATTTTTCATCACGCTTCTGTTTTTCACGCTGATGTAGTCGCGCTTTTAGAACCTTCATGGCCATTTCTTTGTTGCGATGCTGGGATTTTTCCTGCTGGCATTGAACGACAATGCCGGAGGGTAGATGGGTTATGCGCACAGCGCTGCTGGTTTTGTTAACGTGTTGGCCGCCGGCCCCCCGGGCTCGGTAGACATCGATTCGCAGATCTTTGTCTTCAATATCGATCACAATTTCTTGCGTAAGCTCGGGATAAACAAAAACCGAGGCAAACGAAGTATGGCGTTTGCCGCTGGCATTGAATGGTGAAATGCGCACCAGGCGGTGGATACCGATTTCAGATTTGAGAAAGCCAAAAGCGTAATCACCGCCCACCGTGAAGGTGGCGCCTTTGATACCCGCCTCATCACCGGGTTGAAAATCGATCATCTCCGTTTTAAAGCCCCTGCGTTCCGTCCAGCGCAGGTACATTCGTAAAAGCATTTCGGCCCAATCTTGGGCTTCTGTGCCGCCGGCACCGGCATTGATGGAAACGATGGCATTATTGTGATCTTCCTCACCGTCCAACATGAGGTTAATCGAAAAGGTTTTGACCTGCTTGTCCAGGTCTTTTAGCTTTTGATCGACTTCGGTGAACGCTTCCTTATCTGCTTCCTCGATGGCTAAATCCAGCAGGATTTCGCCTTCTTCCAGGTCGTTGGTCAGCTGTTTATATTGATCAATTTTATCGGATAAAATGGTGCGTTCTTTTAGTATCGGCTGAGCTTCGGCCGGATTGTCCCAAAAGCCGCTTTGGGCTAACATGGTTTCAATTTCAGCCAGCCGTTTCTCTTTGGCAGCTAGGTCAAAGACAGCCTCCCAGCTGTTCTAATTTATGACCCAGATCCTTTAATGCCTGCTGAAGCTCGGTTGACATACAATCCTCCTTAAGTTTGCCGATCGTTATCATCGTTGCAGGTGGTTTTATTACGAAGCGCTGTTGCACCGCAAGGTCACAAGCGATCGGGAGAAAAATCAATGGTATTCAAACCGTCAAATAATAACGTTTGATACCCATAAAGGCAAGCCCTAGGCTGATAATAAGACAGAAGATGGCCAAAAAATCGCCATAGCGGGTATAAATGGATGCGACCTGCAGCAGTGGTAGCTGCTGTGTCACAATCTTTTCTTCAAACAGGGGGGTCGTTTGTAAAATTCTTCCGGCCGGATCTATAAAGCCGCTAATGCCGGTATTGGCGGAGCGAATCAATGCGCGGCGCGTTTCCACCGCGCGAAACACAGCCATTGAAAAATGCTGATAAGGCGCGCTGGATCGTCCATACCAGGCATCATTGGTGATAATGATTAACAACGTCGCCTGATTGCGTGCCTGGGCACGCGCCAGATATGGAAAAATACCCTCATAGCAGATCAATACGCCTAAATGGGCATCACGCCATGCGATTGTCTGGCCCTTGGGACCCGGATAAAAGTCGCCGACTTGCGCTACGATTTTTCCCAGAAATGGCAACCATTTTTTAAAGGGTACATACTCGCCGAAAGGTACCAAATGGGCTTTATCGTATTTGCCTTGTATCTGGCCGTTTAAGTCCACCAGGTAAGCGCTGTTGTAATATTTAACACGGTCGGCACGCCTCTCAAAGGAGGGGCTACCGATCAAAAAATCGGAACCGGTTTCTACAATACCCCGCTGTACAAGATTGGTGAGGCCCTGGTCGTAAGGAAAGTAAAAAGAGGTGGCGGTCTCAGGCCATACCACCAGGTCGGGCTGATCTTTTTGGGTTGCCAAAGATAATCGCAGGTGTTTTTGAACGGTTGATAATTGAAAGGCCGGGTCCCATTTAATGCCTTGTTCAATATTGCCCTGGACAACACTGGCGCGAATAGTGGGCGCGGTTTGAATGCCGGTATCAACTGCGGTTATCCGTTGGCGGCCGTACATGATGGTTGCTACCAGCAACACAATGCAAAGCAGCAGCGACGTGAGTGCCAACTCCCGTTTGATCGGCATTGATTGCCAGTCGGCACCCGACCCGTATAATAAAAAGACAAAAATGGCAGCGTTGGTTAAAACGATTAGAAAAGAAATGCCATATACACCGGTGATATCGGCCAGCTGTATGAGCGGCAATATTTTATACTGTGAGTAACCCAAAAGCTCCCAGGGAAAACCGGTGAAAATAAAACTTCGCAGATATTCTAAGGCCACCCATAGGGTCGGTATCCCCAACAAGCAAACGATTGGACGGTGACAGGTAACCGTAACGCCCAACGTAAAAACGGCCACAAAAAATCCCAAAACGCAGGCAAACAAAAATAAAATTCCCACACTTAAAAACAGCGGCAAATTACCATAAGTCTGCATGGTATGAATCAACCAGTACAGCAGTGATAAAAAGTGGGCCAAACCGGCGATCATACCCAAGCGAAAACTTTCCCCCGGATGGCGATCCTTGATTGCAATCAAAAGTGGCACCACGGCCACCCAGGCCAGCCAGTTTAGTTCGAATTTAGGAAATGTGGCCGTTAACAGCAGTCCGCTACTCACGGCTAAAGCTGTACGGGCCATATCGAATTTGAAAAATTTCAAGGCAAACTCTCGATACATCTAAAAAAAGCCTGCTGTATGAGAGCAGGCGATTTATTATAGCCACTTCTTTTTATCTATGCTTCAGGTGGCCGGAAGTCAATATGAGTTATGGCTTAAAGGCGGGCAACGCTAAGATTTAGTTTTGGGGGGGTGCCAGAAATCCTTCCAAGTGTCCAATGGAACGACATAAGCTGGGTGGCCGTTATCTTTGAACCATGAATCGACAGCATATTCAGCGCCGGTCGCCCGATCCACAATAACAGTGGCACGATGCGGCAAGCCAAAAATGAAATGACCACGCACGTCCGGTTCTTCGATATCGTGAAATAAAATTAATCCGTCATCGGTCATCAAAGTTAAATATGTGCTGGTATTAACCGCCTCGTCCACACAATCCATCTGTTTGGCGCGAAAGGTTCCGGGAAAAGAACCGCCGATATCGGCACTGGTGCCGGTGATGTCGCCCACAATGGATTCCATCAGGCCAACTGCATGCTCAATCCGTCTTCGCTCCATTGATGCATCCACCGAGGCCGGTTCAAAAACCGACCGCACGCGCTGCCATTCCTGTTTACTTATTGCGACGTCCATTATGCGTTGGCAGGTGTGTGCGTAACACAGTTTGAAACTCTCCGGTCGTGGATTTGCAAAACCATAACTGGCAAGAAATTCTGCGGAGTTTCGGCGGGGTGAGGATGTGCATGCAAAAAGCATTATGGTAAGCAAAAGCACAATCAGGTTCGGGATGAAATCGAGTCTATGCATGTGTCGTTTAATTTGAGCGCGTGATCCAGCTTTATGACAAGGTGAAGTGTGCCACTTCAGATTTAGAATTTCGCTAATTTTATATAGACACGAATTTATCCACTGTAAAGTTGAATTTTATACGTCCCGTAATAGTAAATTGTTCCTTATAATAGCTTGGATAGAGAGAGGGCGCCTCCGGCGGCTTCCACATACACTGATTGCGCAAATCCCATTGCTGCATAAATGGCTTTGGCCCTGTGATTGTTTGCCTGAACTTCCAGGGTAATTTTGCAGCACTCGAGGCCCCGGGCTTTGTTTTCCACCGCCTTTAACAGCTGCTGTCCAATTTTATTTCCCCGCATAGCGGCCAATACATAAAAATCGCTGATGTTGATGAGGGGGCGGGCCGCAAATGTTGAAAATCCAAGGAAACTGGTCACAATCCCGACGGGTTCGTTCAGCTGGAAGGCCAGGAAAATGATGGTTGTCGGATGCTGCTGCAAACCGGGGATCAGGTCGCGGCGCGCCTGCGCCGACAGTGGCTTACCATTGCCCATGGGGTCCTTGGCATAAGCATCCAACAATTCCAGAATCGCTTGCTGATGAAAGGCCTGGGAAAGATTCGCTTCAACTATTTCAATTGCTGTCATCCAAAGCGTATGGTTGTTGGTTAAGATTGAATTGTAAAGCTAAATCGAGTCTAGACATCATCGCGATGAGCCGTTGCAGGCGAAAATGCCGGCGTGCATACCGCCACATATTCGGCGCCCTCACCATCGGGCGTGCTGTATCTGATCCACTTTCCGGCCGGAACGATAACGGCTTCACCGGCATTCACTTCGATCGTGGCCTCCTTGGTTGCAATGCAAAGCTTGCCCTTCAGTACCAGGGTATATTCATTGAAATCAGGCCGCTGCCCCGGCTCGACCCAACCCGACGGGCTTTTCATCCGGGCGATGCTGACTTCGGTGGTTGCAGTATTTACGCGACCGATAAACTCTTCAATGACTTTGGGTTTGTTGCCCGCGGATTTGATGATCGATGGTGTGTTTATCTTTTTAATCATTTTGCTCAGCTCGTATTTTTGTGTCTTGATCCAAAATTTTTCGTACCGTGGCGATCAAGGGATCATCAGTGGTATATTGCTTGCCGTAGTCCAGGTTGAATTCATAATTAAAATCAGGGGGGTTTTTTCCCTGGTTGTGCTGCAGTATGGTTTCCAGCTTATCAAGCGCTTTGGCAAGCTTGGCCTCGGGTGTTTCGGCTTGGCTGTATTCATCCCATAGGATGGCGATTTCCGCCTGCAGGTGCGCCGGAAGCGGTTGCAGCAGTAGTAACAAATCTTCGCGTTCCTGGGCCGTTTTTGCGGCGACCCCGTCTTGCAAAGGGGCGGGGATGTCGCCCCCGAGAGCTTCACCCAGGTCGTGAATGATACATATTTTTAACAGTTTAGCAAAGTCTATCTCTGGAAAGTGCTTGGCAAACAGCATGGCCATTAGGCACAATCGCCAGGTATGCGCAGCCACACTTTCGCGGTGCCCCTGTGAAGTAAACGCCGACCGGGTTACATTTTTTAGCTGTTCCGCATGGCGAAGAAATTCCAAAATTGCAGTAATGTCAGAATTTTGCATAAAGATACATGTATTGGCAGTTATTAAACTTTAATTCTGGGGTGGATTTAGCTGCAGATGTTCATTGGCGTAAACCTTAATGTTTTAAACCGGCTTGCATCATTTTTTTTACAACCAAATGGTGAAACGGGCGGATGATATTGAAATAAACCGGTCCGGTCCAGTGTTTGTATTTCACGGATGTGAATACATAAAATTTGGTCTGGTCGTTATCCATTTTCTCAGCAACAACACCCAGGTAGGCTGTGAGATGTTTATCCTTCGGTGTTTCGGTTACCCAATAATGATTCTCTTTGGCCTTTCTGACGCTAAAGAACGTAACGTTGTCGCCCGGTGTAAACGAAACATCTTCTGGCGCCAATGATGGCAGTTTATCGGGTTTCACATGCTTAGCAAGTCCCAGAACCCTTACAAGAATTTCGCGGACCCGATACAGCCCAACAATCCACCATGGATAGTAAGACAGCATCCCGGCGATAAAACCCTTTAAGCTGACACAGCCTTTGATGGTTTTGATGTCGCCGTAATCAATATCTTGAAAATAAGGGTCCAACTCAGTATATTTGCTAATCGGATTCATCGACAACCTATCATTTAATGGGTTGCTTTAAGGGCGCAATCTATCCAGCGAATCAATGAAAACGATGTTAAGGCAAAATGATGGTTGCATGGACACATATCCTAGATGGCCCACTCAACCGCCTTGGCCGCATGGATTTTGGTAGTATCCAACAAGGTTGTCGCCGTATCGTTCTGGCTGATTAACATACCAATCTCCGTGCAGCCTAATATAACACCTTCAGCGCCATTCGCATTTAGCTGATCAACAATGCGAAGATATTCCTGCTTGGATGCTTGCTTAACCGTTCCCAGGCATAACTCCTGATAGATAACGTCATGCACCAATTGGCAATCCGCGACGCCCGGTACCATGACTTCCAAACCGTATTTCTCGGCCAGGCGTCCTTTATAGAAGGCCTGCTGCATGGTAAAAGCGGTGCCGAGTAACCCCACTTTTTTAATCTGCAGTTGTACCAGTACTTCAGCGGTTGCATCGGCAATATGCAGCAGCGGTATTTTGACGGCATTTTCTACCTGATCGGCAACTCTGTGCATCGTATTGGTGCATATCAGGATAAAATCTGCGCCGCCGGCTTCAACACTGCGGGCGGCGTCACAAAGGATATCGGCGGTGGCATCCCAATCGCCGCTTTGTTGGAGTTTTTCGATGGGTGCAAAATCAACACTGTTTAATACGATTTTTGCAGAGTGCAGACCGCCTAATTTTTGTTTTACACCGGTATTAATTTCGCGATAGTAACCCACCGTGCTCTCCCAACTCATGCCGCCCAGCAAACCGATCGTCTTCATGATGGTTCCCTCTTCAATTGATTATGACGCTATATTGCACATGAATTTACACTTTAAGTGCCAGGCCGTTTAGTTTAACCGCGGTGCCGTATACTAAAAGCTCGGCGGCACTGCCCACAACGCTGGTCGTCATATAGCGAACGTTGATAATGGCGTCCGCGCCCATTTCGTCGGCCTGACCAACCATGCGCTCTGTTGCAGCTTTGCGTGCCCTTCCCATCATTTCGGTGTATTCAGTTAGTTCGCCGCCAAGTATCAGCCTGATCAGGGCGGATAAATCTTTGCCAAGCCAGATGGCATACACTGTATGTCCTTGGGCAAGGCCGAGCACTTCCGCTATTTCGTGGCGGGGTATTTCGGGGGTATTTGACAGCAACAAAGTCGTGTCCGTAGGCTTGGGCCCGGCTTGGTCGGCTTTATATTTTCTTTGTTCCAATCCGACCGATGCCAGAACCACCAGAATGCCGCCCAACAGACTAAAAACCGCTGTGCGCATCCACCAGGGCGCGGCCGGATCATCGGCAACCATGACATACCAAGGTATGCCCGCAAAGATGACCACGAATAGACCCAGCACGAACGCCAGTGAACCAACGTTTCGAATAATTTTCATGGGTTTCTCCCTTTTTTGGAATTAGCAGGGCACTAACCGGCACGACTGCCGTTGGGTACCGGTTTTTCCGGAACGGCTAAAACCGGTGTGATACCGTCGGCAAAGCCGATATCAAACAGCATACCTTCGGAAACTTCGCCCATCATCTTGCGCGGTGCCATATTTACCACAAACAGTGCCTGTTGGCCTTCAATTTTACTTGGATCGCTGCGCTCCTGTTTGAGACCGGCAAGGATATTGCGTTGATGATCGCCAAAATCGACTATTAACCGCACCAGTTTATGGGACCCCTCAACTTCCTCGACCCGCACAATGGTACCGATGCGTATGTCAATTTTTTCAAAATCCTCAAAGGCAATGAGCGGCTTGATGGCAGCGATTTTCATATGCAATCCTTTCATTTACTTTTTAAAAATGCGATGGCGGCATCTTTGTCACCGATTGTAAAGGCTTTGATCGTGATCTTTTTAAAAAGCTTGCCTTCAAGGTCGATAATTTTGTGCATCCATTTTTTATGGGTGACAACCGCTATCCGGCTGAGCTTTGATAGGCCCACATCCGCAAAGAATTTAAACTTTTCGATGATGGCATCAAACTCAGCCCCTCCGATGCTTTCAACTTCCTGATAAATGAAAACCTCGCCGTGCTGCTCGATTTTAGCCTTAAGAGCGGAAAGCACCAGGGTCATCTCATCTTCCGTTATTTTGCCCCCTAAACGATAGGCAACGGCTTTTTCAATACCGATTTCCATCATTTCCAGCATGATCGTTTCCTTTAGTCAAAAAATTGAAGTTTAGATTCTCTTTTAATCGTATCAGTGTTGAAGTGCGAATGCGATGTTCATGTCTTTGACATAGGCTCCGGATCTGATGCTTTTGGACATACTTTTAAGCGGCAGACAAAAAATAGGCCCGCCGCAATCAGCAGACCACCGATAATTTTTAAATGCGAATCCGTCACCGCAAATAGAATGGAATATCCACCGACGGAAACTATCATTAAAATCGCCACTAGTTTGGTGCCAAAGGATATGCATCTATTTTTTTGCCAGTTTTGAATGATAGGTCCAAATATTTTATTGGATAACAACCATTGATGCCATTTATCAGACGATTTGGCAAAACAGGCGGCTGCTACCAGCAACAGTGGTGTGGTTGGCAACAACGGCAAAAACACCCCCAGGGCGGCCAAGCCGACAAACATAAATCCCAATGTTTTATAAACGACATGGTTCATTTACGACATTTTAAATACCGTGCGGCAGTTAGATGATGATAAATTAGCCCCATGCTACCCTCTTGGTATACCGTATGCTATTCACTTTGATGGTAAAGCCAGCTTGCATACTCCGGATCGGCATTCAGTTTCAGAAAGAAAGACGACCCGCATACCGATCTTTTGACTTGCGGTAGTTGGAGCATAAATTGCGCTGGTGTTCGGATGCCGCCGAGCACCATTGATTGCAGCCAACGTCCTGGCGATGATTTTTGACAGTGCCCTTGCAGTGTATGCAATGACGGCTGATTTCGTCCTTAAAAAATTCGACTAAATTGCCGCAATGGGGGCATTCGATATCAAATATTGAATCAAAGCCCCACTCCTGCCAATTATTGCCGGTGCATTTGTGCATAATACATCCGCCTTTTTTTAGATTAAATCGGCTAAGTGATGCCGCAAGTGACGCAGATAATCGTTTACCACAAATTCTAATGTGACGGGTTCCTGGGTGCCGATGTTACAGTAATTAGATGTTACATCATCGGGCAAGCGTTCGATCAGATCGCACAAGTACCGATTGTAGACCGCCCAAAGCGCCAGCAGCGCTTCCCAAGAAGATTGTTGATACTGTTGAACACGCACCCATTCTTCCTGATCGTAAGTGGGAAAATCAGCCGCCCCGTCACCGGCCGCGCGCACAAAACGCTGGTGGTTATTTGCGGCAGAATCGATCAAATGGCCTAAAATTTCTTGTTTGGACCACTCGTCGGGCGTTTTTTTTAACAGAACGTCCTCCGGTTGCATTTCTGCCAGGGCATCTAAGGCCTCTTCGATAACGCTTCGGATTTCTTGTGCAATGGCTCTCATACAGCTTTCCTTTTTGTATTTTGGTTACCGTCCCGCAAATCGCAGTCGATCCAGCTCTTTCAGACTTCCCGAGGCAAAATAAGGTTCGGTCCAGCTGTCATCACCGGTCAACGATGGTGGTGCCGTGGGCGCGCCGGCATTTTTACGCTCTTTGGCGCTGAATCGAAACCGGTAATGATCATAGATACGCATGATTTCACAAAGATAAACATCGGCAACGTCCAGATCGCGTCTTAGAATCATAAAATTTTCATCATTGGACCTGGATGCATTGGTTGAGAAATTGTGTGATCCGGAAATAATCAGCGGCGCATCCGAAGTGACATCAATGATGATGGCCTTGGTGTGTACGCGGATATTGCCTCTTTGTTTGGCACTGGTTTCGCGCAGCCAGCCCTCAAGTCCGCCCGGCAGCAGTGCCGCGGCCGTGAAGTGGGCGGTGCGGTCCCGGTGAATGCCGGTGATATTCTGGCTGGAGGTGTTTTGAATACCCAATCGGAGAATGGCGTCATTGGGTGCGCCTAGCAGGGCATCGGTTATTTCTGTGCGCAGTTTGAAAGCCGTGGCAAATATGACGTCACGTTGCGCGCTGGATATGAATCCGGCCAGGGCCTTGATGTCGGCATATTTTGATCGGGGCGAAAAGCCGGCAAAGCGCTCGGGTGCCGTCGGTATCGGATTGTTTTTATTGATCCAGCGTTTGGTGACGCCGCGATTGGTGCGGGTTTTAATTAAGGTCGCAAACATGTCGACATAGTTTTCTAAAATTGCCGGGTTGCGTGAAATGTGCACCACGTTGGCTTGGCGATAGCAGCCGTTTTCGGTCCAATTGGTGGAGCCGGCCAATACGGCCACCGGAGAATAATTGCCATCAAGGTCCACCCGGCTGAGAATGGCAAACTTGTTGTGCATAATTTGGGAAGTTATGCGCGGATAAAGCTTGGCGCGGGTCAAGGGAGGGTTGTGCAGTAGGTGTTCGTTTTCCGTGGCGGCCTTATCTCCCGGTTTGGCATGATAAAGAATTCGCAGTTTAGCGCCGCGCCGTTCCGCAGCGACCATGGCCTGGTGCAAGCGGGGTAGGTGGTATTCGTAAATAGCCAGATCGATGGCCCAGGTGCCGTCCTGGGCATGGGATAGAAACGATTCAATCAGTTTGACCAGTCCCCGCGACAGCCAATCAAGGGCATGTTGCGGCAAGGTTTTTTGGCCCAACGTTCCCGCCTGCCGGGCGGCTTCAATCTCGGCATCTATGTCCGGGAAGCGGCGGGCAAACGCCTGTGACGACGCCACAGCCCGGTTAAATATGACCGCGTCTTCCCGTTCAAACCCTTGGGTTTGGATTTCAACAGTTGGCCCGGTTTCCGAAAAAAGACGGCGATTGGTGGCTGAAATAGGCGCGGAGCCCGAGCGGTAGACAGGCTGGATGGTGTAGGCATAGCGGATGCCGGGATAGACCGCATAGTCCGACCAGCGAAATTTTTGTATCGGAGCAACATTGGTTGCAATCAATTCTCCCCGGCCTTTGGTCGTGCCAGGAAAATCAAGGATGCCCTGTAGCCATGCGATCCGACCCTTGTAGGGACCGCTGAGGATCTGGCGTGAGATGGCAAACCCGAGCAAATCCTGTCTTTGGCTCTCTTTAACATCAAAGGCCAGCAGGACACCGGTAGTGCCGGCGTAGGCCTTAACCCGAATACCGTTTGACTCCGATACACGCCTCATAAGCAACCTCCGGGAGCTTCTCGTTAGCAGGATGTATAATTTTGATGACAGGTTACCTGAACGTCATAATCATTTCAGGGGCCGCAAAGCAGTATTCAGCTTAAGCGCATTGAATTTGTATTAAGTCATTTTCAAAAATACAACTACAAAAAGTCACGGTACATAAACCGGGAATGTAATTGGTTGTTTATATTTAAGAATTGCGGTTTTGGAGTCGATATAATTTTTCAGTGTATTGTGCATTATCCAACCATCACAATTTCACAGTGCGTGGTGATAGCGATATGTCGAATATATTAAAATTGTTACAAAAAATAACAGAAACCATTCATGTTAAACATCATGACCGCGTTCACCGCCAAACGCTGTATAATGATGTGTTGCGGCTGCCGTTGTTTATTGGCGTTCTCAGTGCGATTGCGATTTTCTTGATTTTTTTCTGGTTCCAATCACATGAATCCTGGAATGTTTTTCATCACCACGGCTACTATTTTTGGATTGATGTCTGTTTGCTGGGATGCATGCCCATTCTGGCATTGGGGCTCTATTTGCGATGGCCCCGTTCTATTAGTGACATTAACTGGCATCACGAAGGGTTACTGATCACCTTTGGAACACTCGTGATGATTTGGGTGGCACTTTCCTCCGGAATCGAGCAGCTCGCATCCGGCAATGTGGCCGTTTATATTATTGGTATGTTTGCATGTGCTACGATTCTGCATTTCCGAGGTCTGCCGTTGCTACTGATGTATCTTCTGAGCTTTGGTTTATTCTGGGTCTCAGTCATCAATTTTAAAAGTACGGAAGTGCACTTCTTCAGAGATTATATCGGTCTGGTGGTTTTAATACCGCTTTCCTGGATCTGTTCCAGGGTTTTGTATGTCGCCAACGCCCGCAATATTTCAGACCAATTTCATATAAGCCGTGTCAACCAAATGCTGCAAAAAGAGATTCAGGAGCGCAAACAGGTGGTGGAAGCGTTGCGGGAATCAGAGCAAAGACTTTCGCTGCATTTCAACCAAACGCCTCTGGGCGTCATTGAGTGGGATCTTGATTTTCGTGTGACGCGTTGGAACCCGGCCGCTGAAACGATTTTCGGTTTCAAAGCCGAAGAGATCATTGGCCGTAAAGCCGATGAGCTCATACCCGCCAGGGAGATTGAACATGTGGCTCAAATCGGACGGGATCTAATTGCTCAAAAAGGCGGAGCCCGCAGCAGCAATGAAAATATCACTAAAGATGGCTGTATCATTGATTGTGAATGGTATAATACACCTTTGGTGGCAAAGGATGGCACCGTTATCGGGGTGGCCTCGCTGGTTCTGGACAATACGGAACGTTTGCAAGCTGAAAAAGAAAAACAGGATTTAGAGCAAAAACTGGCACGTTCACAAAAAATGGAGGCTTTGGGGCTGCTGGCCGGCGGCGTTGCCCATGATTTGAACAATGTTCTGTCGGGGATTGTTAGTTACCCTGATTTGATGTTGATGGATATGCCCGAAGATGACCCGGTACGACAACGGTTGTTAATCATTAAAGATAGTGGCCAGAAAGCCGCCACTATCGTCCAGGATCTTTTAGCACTGGCGCGCCGGGGTGTTTCGATTGAAGAGGTTATCGATCTCAATGACATTGTGACCGATTATTTCAAATCGCCTGAATATTCAAAACTCATCGATTATCATCCAAATATTGAGATAGCTTGGGAATTGGAAACTGATCCTCCCAATATTTTGGGTTCACCGGTGCATTTGAAGAAGATGGTTATGAACCTGGTATCCAATGCCGCTGAGGCCCAACCCAATGGTGGTGCGATTATTGTATCCACCACCAGTCAGTATCTGGATCGGCCCGTCAAAGGCTATGACACAATTGAAGTGGGCGAATATGCGGTGTTGCGCGTTGAAGACCAGGGCACAGGCATTGCCGAGGAGGATCTGAACCGTATTTTCGAGCCTTTCTACACCAAAAAGGTGTTGGGGCGCAGCGGCACCGGTTTGGGTATGGCCGTTGTATGGGGCACCGTGCAGGATCTTAAAGGTTATATCAACGTGCAAAGTCAATCCGATCAAGGCACCACATTTGAAATCTTTTTACCCTTAACACGCCGAGAGAAGCCCGGCCAGGCAAATGCCCCGCTGATTGAAACCTATCGCGGCAACCAAGAATTTATTTTAGTTGTCGATGACATTGAAAGCCAACGCGAGATTGCTTCAAATATCCTTGAAAAACTCAATTATAAGGTAACTGCCGTAGAAAGTGGCGAGGCGGCGGTGGCTTATTTAGAAGATCACACCGTCGATTTGATTATCTTGGATATGATTATGGATCCCGGAATCGATGGACTGGAAACTTATAAAAGAATTATTCTGCGGCATCCGGGTCAAAAAGCCATCATTGCCAGTGGATATGCCGAAACAGAGCGGGTTAAACAGACACTGGCTCTGGGCGCCGGTTCCTATGTGAAGAAACCGTATATGATCGATAAAATCGGTTTGGCGGTACGCAGTGAGTTGGATAAGGCTGTGATGAAGAACTAATGGTATAGAATGGTTTGACCTTATTCTTTGGCCTAATTCCCTCTCCCCTTTTTTGAAAAATGTGCCGGCCTCATTTAAATTGCTGCAGCTTTGGTTCAGCTCTACCTGTTTTAGAATCAGGTATCATATCTAATGGGTAACATCGATATGGCTGGATATTTTGCATGCTTTTTGGATAGCTCTGACCAATGGCCATAGGGTCTCATCATCATCAAAGGCATTGTAATAAAAGCTGCCGCCGCATTCATTGCATTCAAGCTCAAGATCGGAATAATCGTGATTGATGCGAATATGGTTATTAATATCGTTTTCATATTTAAATACCGGCTTAAATGTCACGCTGATCCAGGTTGATCCACATTCAGGGCACTTTGAATTGCATGGTAAACAGTCTCTGTCTTTGCACGGTTTCATTTTGCTTCCTTCCAAAAACATTGTGGCCCGCCGAGACTTGTGCGTCCGAGACAGAGTCGGACCAGGCGCCTCACGGCAACCTGAGTCTTGAGCGGGCCAGCTTTACAGTTTAAACTCTAATATCGGTGAGTAACCGTCTGTCTCCTACGCACGCGCCAACCATAAATCAACCCAATGCCGATGTCAACAATCGGTCTAATCCCGAAACAACCAATGTTCACCGCATAACGTTGCAGCACGGTAAATCAAGCCTGCATCAACAGCTTCGCGGGTGTCACATCTGTTGATACACGCTTATTATGTTTGTCTCTATTGTTTACCCCTTTTTTTAAATGACTCAATGAGGGGTATCAGAAAAACGATACAGGCAATTAAAAAAAGAACGCTGCCGATTAAAGCTAAAATGTCGTGATTTTTCAAACTTGATGCGAGAAAGAAAATCGCACAAAAAATAAAAAGGACCCAACCCGTCAGTTGATACATGACCCTTTGTTTAAATTGGTGCGGCAAGACCTCTCCTAGTCTGCTGATACGTGATAAGTGATGCAGCGTTTAAGAAAATACTTAATCTAAGCGCCCACCGGGCAGGCAAATTCACAAGCGCGGCAATATTTGATGACCAAATTGCGTTGTCCGTCATCACCCATTTCTCCTTCAGGGACCTTGTTTGCCACGTCTGCGTTCATTTGTTTAAGGCAGATGGGCCGACTGAATTTTCCTTTAGGAAATGCTTTGACCGGACAGGCTTTTTGACAATAAACCTTGCACGTTTCACATGGTTTAAAATTTTCAAGCACCTCTGACAGTTGCCATTTTCCTTCCAGTAATATCGAGCGTAACCTGATTCGAGGCCCCCATTCTGGGTGTATCAGTAAATTACTTCGACCGATAATACCAATGCCGGATAAAACGGCAGCGTCCTTTAGAAAGAGCCCGCCTTTTTCCAGATGATAGGGCAGCGGATGGGCGGCCAAATCGTATTTTTCGCGCAGCCATTGCTTGAGGTTTTCTGAAATTTCTCTTAACCGGCGGTTTCCCCAGGTATCACCACTTTCCCAATAGTCTAAACGCGGGTTATCATCCGAATGGCGTAAACCCAATAACAGTACTGTTTGTGCTTCTTGCGGCCAACTCGCAACCTGTGCATCGTCCATTTGGGTTTCAGTTCGTGGGCGCTGGGGAGTCTGATATGAAGGACTGCTTAATACATCATTTAACCGGACTATTCCGGCTCGAATACCATCGTAAGATTCCGCCTTCGTGATAATTTCACTAGTGGATGTTGCTTTTAACGTCATTGATTGGTTTCCTTATAAGCTGCTATTTGGTGATAGGCGCATCACGCTTTGTTTCCATACGCTTGGATATGTTCCGGTAAAGTTTCGTCATCACCATACATAAAATGTTTGTGCATGTTTTCTGAAAAGCGGCTGGCCGCGGGTTTTCTGCCCATGGCTTCGGCAACTTCACGAATATGTATGGGCGCCGCACCGCAGCACACCCCCAAATATTTGATTTCATTTTTCCAGGCACGTTCAGCAAAACGGCGAATCTCGTAGCGGTTGCAATACAGCGGATCCAGGGCGGTCGGAAAAGTGCGGCCGTGCGGTGACGGGCAGGTGCAGCCGTTATGATCATCAAGATTGAAAAACGTGGGTTGCGATTCGGTGGTGCGGTAAGGCACCGGCAAACCGGCGACGTGGCATGTGACGGCCTCGCGAATTTGAGCAAGATAAGGCATCATCGTTTGCGGCCCCCTGAAGCAATTCATGCCAACAACATCAGCGCCGCGATTTTCAAGTTCTTTGCAGGTATCCACAATATCCCACTGGTCCCAAAGGATGTTTTCCGCCATCGGCGCAATCGTAATGACAGCCGGAAGGTTTGTGGTTTGGATAACTTCCAATGCACAGAAGGCTTCTTCAGCAAAATAAAATGTTTCGCCGACAATATAATCCACCCCTTCATCCACCGCCCATGTCACCATCTCTTCAAACATCTTACGAACTTGGTTCTGGAGTGCTCCGTCATTTGGTTTCCAAATATTAGAATTTGAAATATTGCCGGCCACAAGATTGGGCTCCTGATTTTCAGGCACATCCGCCGCAACTTCATTGGCAATTTTCAAAGCTGCGCGATTCAGTGGCTCGATAAGCGCTTCTTTGCCGATAATCCGCAATTTCTCTCGGTGCGCATTATAGGTGAAGGCCTCCATTACATCTGAGCCGGCATGCTGAAAATCTTTGTGCAACGTTATTAAAGCCTCGGGATGTTCCAAAGCCACTTCCGGTACAAATTCACCGGCCGTTAAATAGCCGCGTCTTTCCATTTCAAAGAGATAACCTTCGGCACATACCACCCCATCATCATTGAGTCGTTCAAGCAGTCCGCGCTTCATCATCTGAACCTCCTATTCTAAATATCATTCTATTCACCAGCGTAATATAGCACCGCCATCAACAATGCCAAGTCGTTTATTGTCTTAACGCTTCATCGTTTTTAAATAAAATGACAAATAAAATTCCGTAACCGTGCTGTCAAAAATGGTTAGATTAATGCACTAATCGGCTGCTACGCCCTTTAATCGTATTTTACCGAAAGCAGCTCTTTTTGGTGCCAGTCAATGGATTGATATATTAAACTAATATTTTTAATACTAAATAAATATTAAAAAATTTTAAATTATTATATTCAAATCAAATTAAAATTATTAGCAATTTATGAGAAATATGTCCCCCACTTGACTAAAATTTATTTATAATTTATAGATATGACGCGTTTGAGAATATTTTTTTTAGTAAATTAATGTTCAACACAAACAATTATAGTTAAAATAAATATTTTTAGTAAAAACTATTTTTCCTCAAAAGTTTTAAATGAGATTTAAGCATGGAAAAATCGTTGGCGCCCAACAGGCGCTTATCTAATTCGATCACGGACAATGTTTTAATTTCCTTAAGAAAAATAATCCAATCTATCGATATTCAATCAAAGCATTTAATGAAAAAGGTTGGATTGACAGGTCCGCAACTCGTAATTTTGCAAGAAATATCCAAATACAATGAGGCACCCATCGGAACGATTGCACGAGCGATTAGTTTAAGCCAGGCCACCGTAACAGGTGTATTGGAGCGTCTGGAAAAGAGGGCGTTGGTTGCACGTCGGCGTGACGTTATTGATCGGCGGCGCGTGCTTGTCAGGATTACCGATGATGGTTTGCAGGTACTGGAAACCGCACCCCCTCTCTTGCAAGCATCTTTTGTAGAGCAGTTCAACAACCTGAAAGATTGGGAGCAGTCGATGATTCTTAGCAGTTTGCAGCGTTTGGTGTCCATCATGGACGCTAAAACGATTAAAGCGGCGCCTATTTTAACCACAGAACCCCTTGGTGATACTCTGAAAAGCCCGCCGAGTGAATAATCTTCCGCATTAATCTGACCGGTTTTCTTTAAACCTGTTTTCCGAAAGCTACCACACAATGGAAAAGATAATTATTGAAGGTCTATACAAAATTTTTGGTCCCCACCCCGAAAAGGCGATGCGAATGCTAAATGACGGCCACAGCAAAGATGACATCATGGAAAAAACCCGCCATGGCGTGGGTGTTGCCGATGCAAGCTTTGTGGTGAATGCCGGCGAAATACTGGTGGTAATGGGGCTATCCGGCAGCGGCAAATCAACGCTGGTGCGTTGTATCAATCGCCTGATCGAACCCACCGCCGGCAAGGTGATCGTTAACGGCGAAGACGTTACCAGAATCGGCAAAAAGGAGCTGAGGCATTTTCGGCAGAAACATTTTGGCATGGTGTTTCAAAATTTTGCGCTTTTTCCGCACCGCAGCGTGGTTCGCAACGCCGAATACGGCCTGGAGATTCAAGGTGTTGATACAACCAAACGCCGCGAGGCGGCCATGCAGGCTTTAGAGCAGGTGGGCCTTAAAGGTTGGGAAGAATCCATGCCCGATCAACTTTCCGGCGGCATGCAACAACGCGTCGGACTGGCGCGCGCCCTTGCCTTGGACGCCGACATTATGCTCATGGATGAGGCTTTCAGCGCCCTGGATCCCTTGATTCGGCGCGATATGCAGGATGAATTGATCGACCTGCAAGAAAAAGTGCAAAAAACCATCGTTTTTATCAGCCACGACCTTGATGAGGCCATCAAGCTTGGGGATCGGATCGTATTGATGAAAGATGGATTTATAGTACAGCAGGGTACCGCCGAGGAAATTCTTACCAATCCAGCCAACGACTATGTGGCCCGGTTTGTCGAAGGTGTTGACATGAGCAAAGTCATTACCGCCGAAACAGTGATGAAAAAGTACGAGGCCATGGCTTACCTGTCGACGGACGGCCCCAAAGCTGCCTTAAGAAAAATGGAAAAGGCCGGCATCTCCTCTATATTTGTCCGCAAGAGCGGTAAATTAAAAGGTATTGTTACCGCCCGAGCCTGCCGCGCAGCAGCCGATCGCGGTGAAAAAAACCTGGCGGCCATTCTTGATACTGATATCCAAACGGTGGCACCCGACACGCCGGCCAACGAACTTTTTCCGCTGCTGGCCGAGGAACCCCATCCCGTTGCGGTGGTTGCCGAAGACGGGCATCTAAAAGGTGTGATTGTTGCCGGTTCGCTGCTGGCCAAACTGTCGGAAGTCACCAACCCTGAAAACGGCAGTGACCTTGATGCCGAAGCGGACTCAGAATCGAAAATAACCGTCTAGCGAGGTTAACCTTATTATGAAATTTCCTGAAAACATCAACATCCCCCTGGATGTTTGGGTGGATCGCGCCATGGACTGGGTATTGAATACCTTCGGCGGTTTTTTCGATGCCTTAGGCACCC
This sequence comes from Desulfobacterales bacterium, assembly GCA_030066785.1. Taxonomy (GTDB): domain Bacteria; phylum Desulfobacterota; class Desulfobacteria; order Desulfobacterales; family JASJAZ01; genus JASJAZ01. The sequence goes on from JASJAZ010000013.1 coordinate 23,906, forward strand.
TTATCCTGTATTTTATGTTGTATATTGAAAAATTTTTCCTCTGGCTGCCATGGCCGGTTTTGATTTTGGGTGTCGGTATCCTTAGTTGGCGTGTTCTGGGTAGCTGGTGGTCAGGCGTCAGCATGGCGGCCATGTTGTTTTTTATCGGCGTCCTTGGCTTATGGGAGCTCGGTATGATGACCCTGTCTCTGGTTGTGGCATCGGTGATCATCTCTCTGGCCATCGGTATTCCCCTGGGTATCGCCATGGCCAGCAGCAACCGCATGCAAGGCATTATTAAACCATTGTTGGACGGCATGCAGACCATGCCCAGCTTTGTTTATCTGATCCCGGCCCTGATGCTTTTCGGGCTGGGCAAGGTTCCGGCCCTTTTCGCCACCATTATTTACGCCGTGCCCCCGGTTATCCGTCTGACCAATGTCGGTATTCGCGAAGTGTCTGCCAGTGTGATCGAGGCCGCGCATGCGTTTGGTTCAAGCTACTGGCAGATACTGTTCAAGGTTCAGCTACCACTGGCCCGCCCGACCATCTTGGTGGGCGTCAACCAGACCACCATGATGGCTCTGGCCATGGTGGTGATTGCTTCGATGATCGGGGCCAAAGGCCTCGGGCTGGAAGTACTGCTGGCGATTAATCGTATTGAGGTAGGACGCGGTTTCGAAGCCGGGTTGTGCATTGTGTTTATGGCCATTATTATTGACCGCATTACGTTTGCAATGGCCTCGGAGAAAAAGCAGTAAAGCAACATTATCATATCCACCTACTAGTAAACTTAAAGAAAGGAGAGGGTAACATGAAGCAGGTTATGCGTTTAGTTTCCTATGCCATCATTGCTTTGGCAGCTATTTCACTGATCGGAGGTGTGGCACCGGCTAATGCCAAGAAAACCATCATTTTTGCTGATTTAGGATGGGACAGTGTGCAGGTTCACAATCGGGTTGCCGGAATGATTATCGAGAAAGGCCTGGGTTATCCCATTAAGTTTGTTCAGGGTGAAACCGTCATGCTCAATACGGCTTTGATCCAAGCCAGGGGCGGCGAAGCTCCCAATGTGAATATGGAGACCTGGACGGAAAACTGGCAGGAACTCTACGACCAAGGGTTAGCCAAAGGCAAAGATCCCAACACCAATCAGGGCTTCATCCATTTAGGCGCCAACTTTCCCAACAGTGTTCAGGGCTGGTATGTGCCACGGTATGTGGTCGAAGGCGATAAAAAAAGGGGCATTAAGCCGATGGCGCCGGATCTCAAGTCTGTCTCTGATCTGCCGAATTACTGGAAACTGTTCAAGGATCCGGAAGATCCAACCAAAGGCCGGTTTCACAGCTGTATTCCGGGCTGGTCCTGCGCTCTGGTCAATGAAAAAAAATTTGATGTCTATGGCATCGAAAAATATTACAACATCATGCAGCCCGGTTCCGGACCGGCGCTGGCCGCATCCATGGAAACCGCCTATAAGCGTGGCAAGCCCTGGCTCGGATATTATTGGGCACCTACCTGGGTTCTGGGCAAACTGGACATGCTGCTACTTGAAGAACCTAAGTTCGATCAGAAAATTTGGGATACGACCAAGGCGTGCGAGTATCCGGCGGTCAAATGCGATATCATTGTGCACAAAAGTTTGCCCAAAGAGGCCCCAGAAGTGGTGGCTTTTTTGAAAAACTATGAAACCACACTGGATATTAACAACAAGTTTTTGGCCTACATGCAGGATCATAAAGCCAGCACAGAGGATGCGGCCAAGTGGTTTCTCAAAGAATACGAATCCCTCTGGACCCAATGGGTGTCTCCGGAAGTTGTCGCCAAAGTCAAGGCTGCTATGTAAAAAGATACAAACTAGTGATGGCGGGCTGCCACCACAAGCAGGCAGCCCTGCCGTTACTCCGGCAACCTTTTTCCCCTCCTGTAAGTTTTGTGCCCCTCAATATTAGGCACAGATGTTTAGGTCAAGCGGGGTTAGCTTTCACATCCTCGCCTTGTGGTCGAGCGCCACGAATTGCGAACCATCTGTTTCACCTGAAACTGTTTGCAGCAAAAGTCCTGCGGTTCATGCGGCAATCAAAGTTGTATTTGATACCAACAACAGCTACGAATGTACTTGCCTAAGTATGTTGCGATGCTACCCGCAACAGAAGGGAGTTTGATCAATGCCCCATTGGGATGAACATGCGGATGTTGTCATCATCGGTAGCGGAATTGCCGGGCTGTCTGCCGCAATTGAAGCCCGGCAGGCCGGTGCATCGGTCATTGTACTTGAGAAAATGAAAATAACCGGCGGCAACACCCGGATCAGCGATGGCGGGGTGGCTGCCGCGAATAATTTCCTACAGAAGAAAAATGGTATCAAAGATTCGCTAGAACTTTTTTATGACGATATCATGACGGCAGGCCTGAACCTGAATCATCCCAATCTGGTAAAGATCATGGTAGCAAGGGCGTCCGGTGCAATTGAATGGACCCGCAATACCCTAAAAGTAAGATATCTAGATCGACTGGATCGTTTTGGAGGACACTCGGTCGCCAGATGCCTGACAACAATTAACCACACCGGTGCTGATTTGATAAAAGCCGCGAGCAGTTTGTTAAAGCGTTGGGGTGTTGACATACGAACCGGGTGTCTTTTAAACCAACTGCATACCGACGACCAGGGTGGTGTGCAGGGCGTTGAGATTTGTTACGACTATCAATCTTCTGGCGAAAACAATCCAATCAAGAAAAACATTCGCGCCAACCGCGCGGCCGTATTGGCCACCGGCGGTTTTGGCAATGACATTCACTTTCGTATGCAGCAAAATCCTGCTCTGGATGAAGCCGTGAACTCCACCAACCATCAGGGGGCAACGGCTGAGGGTCTAATTGCGGCCTTAAAAGTCAAAGCAGTGCCGGTGCACCTTTCTTGGATCCAGTTGGGCCCCTGGGGCTGTGCCGATGAAAAGGGGTACGGTCGCGGGGCCAGCTTCGCCTCATACAGTGTATATCCTAACGGGATATTGGTGGATCCCGGCACTGGACAGCGTATCGTCAATGAGTGGGCCGATCGCAGGCAACGTTCGGAGGCCATTTTTAAGACCGGACACAAGTGTATTGGTATTGTAGATGCCAACGGCGCCGAACAATCAAATGAAAGCCTGCAACAATGTCTCAAGAGAGGTTACGTCAAAGCATTTGCTTCTCTGACAGAGCTTGCCGCGGCATCTGGGATGCCTGCCGGTCGACTTGAGATGACCGTCGATGATTATAACCGCACGGTCATGGGAGAAACGCTGGATCCCTTTGGCAAACCGTTATCGCGTGGAGCGATACCGCTGGTTAAACCGCCCTTCTATGCCATCCGATTGTGGCCCAAAGTACATTATACGTCAGGCGGTGTGGCCATTAATTCAAAAACCCAAGTCATAAATTTAGAAAAACGCCCAATTCCCCATCTTTTTGCAGCGGGTGAGGTCTGCGGTGGTATTCACGGCGCAAGCCGCCTGGGTAGTTGCTCACTTACCGAATGCATCGTTTTTGGCCGCATTGCCGGACAACAAGCCGCAGCCGGCAAGGCACACAACTCAGATTGAGAATAAATTGCAAATATCAATCTAGTGTGAGATACGACGCCCCAAGACTGTAAAGCAGATGCATAAACCTTCGGAGAATCAGCGCCGTGACGATTGTTGATCATTACACCAAGGAAAAGCAGCGTTTTCTTGAAAACTGTACCCAATGCGGGCTTTGTGCGCAAGGCTGTCCGATTTTGCCCTATACGGATATCGGCAACAGCTCATTTCCGGAAATTCAAGAAAGCGTGTTTGATTTTTTGACAATTGGTACATCCAATCAACAGGTATACACCAAAGCCTTTGCCTGCATGGCGTGTTTCAAGTGCACCCAGGAAATGTGTCCCGAAGATCTGGATCCAATGCTGATCAACGAACTAATAAAGGGCGAATATATTGCCAGGGGGCTGGCAAATCGACCTCCCAACGATGCCAAACAGCCTGACAGTACCCATCGCGTTTTAGCAGGCATTCAGGTGTCTGGGTCAGACTATAAACGAATCACAACCGCTAACAAAAAAAGAATTGCGCGCTATGTTTTCTTTCCGGGCTGCAACGTGTACTTTCAGCCGGAAAAAATACTAAACGCGCTGGATATTATGGATATGATTGGCGATGCCTACGCTTTTCTACCCGGCTTGGACTACTGTTGCGGTGACAGTTATTTCTTTGCAGGAGACTCTGAAGGGGGACATCAGAGCGCTGAGGAGCTAGTAAGCACCATTGCCGACATTCGACCGGAAGCACTTGTGGTCTGGTGTCCTACCTGCCATTGTCGTTTTGAAAAAAGCATATCGCCCGCATTGGATATTCCATTTAAAATTGTATCTTTTGCACAGCATTTAGCGGCCAACATGCACAAACTGCCTCTCACCAGGGCCGCCGCTGGCAGCGTTACGCTGCATGAGGCCTGCAAGGCAGCCTACACAGGTAAGGATCTTAGTGGTCCGCGTGAGGTGTTGCAGCATTTGCCCGGTGTGACGCTAAAGGAAATGCGGCATCACGGCAAGGACACGCTGTGCTGTGGAAGCGGTGCCGTTTGCTGGTATCCGCAAAGTTTTGCCCAGTTTCGTAATGCGCGCCTCAAAGAGGCGGCTGAAACCGGTGCGGAGCGGTTGGTCACGGTATGTCACTTTTGTAACCAAGCGTTTATGGCAGAAGCAAGTCGTTTTAACTTACATGTCACGAACTATGTCAATCTGGTTGCAGAGGCGCTGGGTATCCGGCGCGAAGAAAAATTCAAAAAGTATACGCTTTGGGGCGATGCGGATAGGATTTTAGGGGATGCGCACGCGCATATCGCGGCATCACCATTTAAAGAAGAACGTATTATGGAAGTGCTGCGGTCTGTTTTTATAAACTAATCAGTTAAATCCTAAGCACAATTTTTCCAACATGCTGCTTCTTTAGAAAAAAGAGTTGTGCAGCTTGAATCTCTTCCAGTGTAAACGATCGGGCAACAATAGGCATTATGGCGCCGTGCTCTATGCGTTTGATAAGATTGTTGAACACTTCAGGTTGAAGAACGGTGCATCCCAACAGACTGAGATCTTTTAGATACAGGGTTCTAACATCCAACCTCACAAATGGGCCGGCGATAGCGCCCGCTACGGCATAACGCCCACTGGGACGCAACACTTCCAAGTACTGCGGCCATTTATCACCGGCCACAAGGTCAAGCACAACATCAACACTGTTTGTACCAAGTTCAGCGATCAAATCTTTATCACGTGAAAGTGTGTCATCCGCTCCCAGTTCATGTAAAGCATCCGATTTCAATGGCGTAGTTACCGCTATAACATATGCGCCACGGGCCTTGGCCAACTGAACAGCAGCAGACCCCACACCACCAGAAGCTCCGGTAACCAAAACGCGATCGGTTGCTGTAACGCTGGCACGCGTCAGCAAGTTTTCAGCCGTAGAATATGAACATGGAAAGGAAGCTAACTCAATATCAGACAATTTACTGTCAATTTTGTAAGCATGTCGCGCAGCGACAACCGTAAATTCGGCAAAGCCGCCGTCGCATTCCGAACCAAAATACCATGGTTTAATTAGCTCTTGGCCATTAGCCTCTCTTAAGCAGGGCTCGATTAATATCCGTTCACCAATTCTATCCGTTTTGACGCTGGAACCAACGGCAACGACACGGCCGCATACATCAGCGCCTTGAATGCGCGGAAACTGGATTGGTTGGCCTGACCAGCCCGCATCATCACTTGAACCGTCATGTTTAGAATACCAGGCGGTACGTGTATTGATATCGGTATTGTTGATACCCGCCGCAGCTACGCGTACGAGAACATCGCCTGGTCCCGGCACAGGTACAGATATATCCTCACGGATGTCCAGCTTGTCCATGTCGCCATGGCCGGTCAACCACACACCACGCATCTTCGTCGGCAGATCGGTCTTCATAAGCCTCAATTTTCAAAGGGCATCAAAGTTGCTAATTAACTGGAGAAATCGCAAATTGGCTACGATTTTGAGCCGTGGAAGTAATCCGCGGATGAATCAGTTCATTATGCAGTCTCTTTAAAAGGCAGATGACGCATACATGCCCTATCATTAGAAATATAATATATGAATATAGCTATGGTAGATTAAGATCCAAGGATTTATTAAGCAGCAAAGACAATTTTAAGAATGAGTTTCTGGTTTCCCCCAGCCATTTTGATAACGGCATAGATTTTTGTGTTACGGGCTCGGTGACTGCAATCGTATCATCGCCTGGAATCATTCCGAGCAGTCTAGATAACTCAGCGATCTGATCAACAATTTTTGATTTATCTACAACGTGTTCTTTTGTTTCAGTCATCTGCTTGCGCTCCTGTTTAAGCGAATCCATTGTCTATTGTTTTTATTTTTTTATCAATCGCATAACGCTATACATCAGCGACCGACAGACCTCGCAGTGGTTTGGAGGGCCTTCCGCATGCGATTGTCATGTTGCAACTATTTCAATCTCAACGCTCTCGCCACTTCCACGGTGGTATGGCGTCTTCGGTTTTCCATAAGCCTACGCGTTTGGATTTTGCCCATCGCTCAAGTTGATTCAATTTTTGTTGTCTGGATTTGGGCAAGTGATTGTAGTACCTGCGCATTACCCAAGCGTGCCCTAACGTGACCATTCTTTCATTCACATTCTGCCAGTCTTCCTTTTCATTGGAGTAAACGAATAAGGTACCAATAGTTCTCCCATACGTATCTACACCATGCTCTTCCAATTGGACGCACTTTCCGCCGATGAGCTTAATTAGCCCCTTTTTTGCTGTAACTCCCCAGCCTTGACCAGCCTCAGGACAATCTATCGAATCAAGACGAATTCGAATTACGTTGAAATTGTTTAACACTTCTACGGTATCACCATCTATTACGTTCTTTACTTTTACGTTTGGTAGGGCTTGTATGCGCTCCACATCATTAGTCGAACGAACCTTTTCCGAATCTGATTCTTCATACGATTGATCAATGCTAGTGCCAAAGCTAGGTTCCTTACTTTCGCGTTTTAGTTTGTGTTTAGGTCTGCTCCTAAATGCACCCCCAAAGATCAGCCATGCTATAGCTACGAGAATAATTACCAGAACGAAATCCATTACCTGAACATTATCCATAGGTTACGCCTACTCAATTATATTCCTAATATAGAAGTTTAGATGTAATGCAACATAACAGCCGCTTCACCTGCCGCAGGTCAGGTGCAAGCCATTGATGTTAGGCGGCACTCAAGTAGAGACCGACCCATCATATTCGTAAGCCACTCACAGTAGAATGCGGAAATTGTGTCACACATCTCCTACAGGAAATGAAATTGATCCTGGAACGCGAACCTTATTGAACTCCCTCAAGCGGGCAAAGACATCGACCCCGAGTTGACGATAAGCATCCAGCAAGTCTACCATGACCCAATTTTCACGAATCAGCCCGTTCTCGATTCGCCAAAAGTCAAGTGAACACATCGTGATCTTCTTGCCTGCTGGGGCGATCCCCATCCAGCCATCATCAGTAATGGTCTGAATCATGTTGGGCCAGCCCGTGACCGCGGCGTAATCACCATCGCCGAAGAAGTGATAAGTGATTTCGTCTATATATTTCCCACGGTCAGGCATTGCATTTAAGAAAGGGATTTGGTGCCAGTTGCGGAAACCCGCAATTCCCCGCCCAGTGCCGATGCCAGCAGGCCCATACCAGTTCATTTTCGGATGCCAGAAACGAGACATCTCCATCACCTCTGGTCCGCCCTGAGAGGGGTGTCGCTTCATGTACGCCAGCATGTCAACAATATGCTGACAAGAAGCCCGGGCACGTTTTTCGTTCCATTCTCCTGGCACAAGACCGTCCAAGGTGGCGGGGCCTGGTATGTGATATTCTAAGCCTAGCGAAGGTGCCATTGGCCAAGCATTCGCCTGCATCATCAATTCGGGAATGTCCCAGAGTGACTGGATCTCGACAACCCTGCCACCCTCAAAACGGTAAAACTCATGGAATCGCATATGAGCTAGATGACCGGTTGGCGGAATATCTAGCCAAGGTGCGACAAAAGTCCCCGAATAGTGTCCACCGCAACCAATCCAGTCGTCTCCGTGTTCGGTACGTCCTCCCATGACGATCCAGTCGCGGCGTTCCAAGTCGGGAATCGCTTCAAATAAAGGTGCGTAGCAACGATCATACAACGGCTCTGGCCCAATCATATCACCAAGCGGCCAAGGCATATGGATCACGGCATCTGGTTCGATCAATGCCTTAAATGTTGCCTGAACACTCTCCGTTTCAAAGTCATACATCGCAGCGCGCATAGATGCGATTTGGGCCTTGTTCTGTGTGTGAATATCGCTCATTATTTTCTCGTGAAATGCTTCATTTTCAGTACAGTTTCAAGTTGCAGTGTCAGTATCATCAATAGACAAATCGACACCGTAAGCCCCCTAACGGTTGAGCTGTGCAGCGCTGCTGTTTGCGTCTGCACCAGCGCCTTGTTATGCTCCCGCGCCTGAATCAAGTTGAGATTCCAACTTTTTTACCGGGATTATTCTCTGTTCAATATCATTACCAATTTTGCGCTTTATCATACGCAGATCGTATTCAGATTGAAGATTCAACCAGAATTGAGCCTCGACGCCAAAATATCGTTCAAGCCTCAGTGCGGTGTCTGCTGTTATACCGCGCTTGCCATTAACGATCTCGCTTATTCTATTAGGCGGCACAACGAGATCCCGCGAAAGCTTGTTAATGCTAATATTCATCGGGCCCATAAAATCCTCGCGAAGAATTTCACCCGGTGTAATTGGATCAAGTAAATTGTTATTATTCATTTTCGCACCTCAATGATAATCGACGATTTCGGCATTGAAGGCATTTCCCTCATGCCATTCAAAGCAGACTCGCCACTGCTGGTTAATTCTGATCGCATACTGCCCCTTTCTTTTGCCTCCGAGGGCATGGAACTGATTGCCTGGATTCAGCATCAAGGCATTCAAACTGGGGGCTGCATGCAAAACCGCCAATCGCCTTCGCGCCTGCCGTTCGAAGGATTGGAACCGCCGCACTCGTTTATCGTTAAACAGTTTTTCAGTATCTCGGCAGGCAAAGGATTTTATCATATGCGAAAGGTATTACGAAGCACGTAATATGTCAAGCGGTATTTTGATTGAGCATAACGGTTGAACTGTGGGGCGAATGCCTTTATCGTCCCCACCAGTGGCATGTTAGGGTGGCTGTTACTTAATTAGGCTAACCGCCCGCTTAGCGAAAAGGCCTATTTGGTGCCCTGCCTGTGCTATTGGATCTTTAAGTTTCAACTTTCCAGGCAAATCCCTTTTCTCATTACCGAGGGCATACCCAATTGAGACATTTCCAGTTAGTTTCGTTTTTAATTGTGCGGTTAATATTTGCAAGACACCTACACCTATCAAGGGCAGCATCGGATCATTGACATTAACCGGTAGCGCCAATCTCTTAAAAAGTTTTCGTTTAGCGGTGTATGAATTTACTAATTCGTATCCTTTTTCAGCATATCTGATTTTCAATTTTGCAAGAGTATCCCGCGGAAAAGACCCACTTCGCAAAATGAAAACAATTTTATCAGACTTTGTTTTGTAATTTTTCTTTTCAACAGGGACAATAACGTTCAAATCACACAGTAATATCTCAGCAACTTGTCCGGGCCCAGGCAAAGTTTTGATATGACGCAAATGTGACTTTATGCCTTCAAGGTCCAGTTTTTCATACTGAGCTGGGAGCGTGATCTCATCCATGATTTTTTTTTACTCTAACTTAATATTAGTGTGCGGTTTCTGTTATCAGGCTAATTTACTTATTTTTACGATATTGTAATAAATTAAAATTTTTAGCTATTTCTTTTAAATAAATATAAGGCCCTTTAATTATTATAGAAAATTTAAATATGCAAAATAGCATTAAAATTAATTGTCTCAACTATGTTCGAATTTTATTGTTATTGTGCGTGCGCGTTTTTAATGGAAAATATTATTGTTCATGGGAGAAATGAACACGGCCAACAATAGTTCAAGCTTCTGTCATTTTGCAGCACCATTTTGTAGTCCTTCAAAAACGATAAACTTTCTGTAATTTCGAGACTGCCAATTACCCGGCGGACCGAAACCCGGAATTTGGTTTTGGGCGGCGCAATCGATGATCGGTAAGTAAGGTTCATTTTTATGAAAATCCCGCTAAAATTCTCACAAAGCTTGAAAACATCCGCTTCTAATAAAATACCGGGGGCAGACGGTAAAAATCAAGCAAAAACCGGTTTATCCGCTTTGACGAGGCCATTCATAAAAAAACGTAAAAAACACAATATTTTGTATATATTAAGGTGTTGACATACTACATAAACGGTAATACTGTTCGGTAAACAAAGATTCACGCATAAACTGCAGTGAATGACCACCTCCCGAAAACCGGCCGAACCAGCCGGTTTTCACTTGAAGTATTACCATAGTTCATTTTCAACCAGTATTGAGAAAGGAGCGCACTTATGTCGATGATGACAGTGGAACGTTTGCACGATTTGCTTGATGAGAATTCAGAGAAGGATGTTTTGGGATGGGCCGGGAGCTGCCATGACTGCCAAAAGGAGACCAACGTAACGGCCTCGCCGGAGACCGAGGGTATTCGTATTGAAGGCGGCAGCGTGTATGAGCCTGAAAACAACAAATTTATATTGAAATGCGACGATTGCTTTCAAAAAGATCCGGTATTACGCAATTTTCAGCAATGCGAAGTTTATAGCCGGGTGGTCGGTTATCTGCGGCCGGTCAATCAGTGGAATGACGCCAAGCAGGCTGAATTCAAAGATCGGGCCCTGTTCGACGACAGTGTCAGTTAACGTTTTTTGTTAAGTTCACTTTTGCGACTAACCGCAAACGAGCCAAAATGAAACGGCATCAGGAGTTTACACCTGGTGCCGTTTTTTTAGAGAAGCCTTGTTGTTTTATAGATATGCTGCAGTTAAGCGATGTCAGTGCCTGACGATCATGACCGAGCATGGTGCTTTATGTGCCACGCGCTTGGCCACACTTCCAAACACCACCAATCCCATGCCTGAAAGGCCGTAGGCCCCCAAAATAACCAGATCGATCTTTTTTTCTTCGATAAACTTGATGATTTCCGATGAAACATGACCGTCTAGCACCACCAGTTCATGGGTGATCCGATCACCCAGGCGCTGGCCATATTCCTTCTGCATTTTTTCTTCAATCTTAAGAATAATCGATTTAACCGGTTCATCGGTTACCACCCACTCGGGCCCGGTAAGCATCGGGTTGACCACCGGCGGCAGCGCGTGCACCACATAGAGTTTGGCCTGGTATTTTTCAGCCATTTCAAATGCTGAGCGAAAAGCCGCTTCAGCATTTTCGGAGAAATCGGTACAGCATAAAATTTTTTTTAGTGCCATCGTTTCCCCCTTCCGTTAAGCGTGCAAACTTTATGAATTGTTTGCCATCAGGAAGTCGACATCATTTGTCTTTAATGGCGGCATGGGCCGCCGCCAGCCGGGCAATGGGCACGCGGAACGGCGAACACGACACATAAGTCAACCCCAGCTCATGACACAGCTGGATGGATGTCGGGTCTCCGCCATGCTCGCCGCAGATACCGGCCTCCAACTCGGGATTTTTGGCGCGCCCTTTGGTTACGGCAATACGCATCAACTCCCCCACCCCATTGGGATCGATGGTGGCAAAAGGGTTGTCCGGCAAAACACCAGTGGAGATGTATTCAATTAAAAATCCGGCTTCGGCGTCGTCCCGCGAGATGCCATAGGTGGTCTGGGTCAGATCGTTGGTGCCAAACGAAATAAATTCGGTAAAATCGGCGATTTCATCCATGGTCAGGGCGGCACGCGGAATCTCGATCATGGTGCCGAATTTATAATCGATTACAATATCCTGCTCATCCATCACCTTTTTGGCTTCGCTTTCCAGAGCCTCACGCTGGATCTTGAGCTCGTTGACATGGCTCGTCAGCGGAATCATGACTTCTGGATGGACATCCACCCCATCTTTGGCCACCACGCAGGCAGCCTCAAATATTGCCCTTACCTGCATGGTGGTCAGCTCCGGAATCTGAATTCCCAGGCGAACGCCGCGCAGGCCCAGCATCGGATTGGCCTCGTGCAGGCTTTCGACCCTCTTGAGCATGGTCTCTTTGAGACGGATCTGATCGAGCAAATCATCCACCTGGGCCAGGTTGGCGGCCTGCTGTAGTCGAATCTTCAGATCGGAGAGCTCGTGCATCAGGTCAAAACGATTGGGCAAAAATTCATGCAAGGGTGGATCGATGAGTCGGATAATCACCGGCAACCCATCCATGGCCCTGAAAAGCCCGGCGAAATCCTCGCGCTGGAAGGGTAAAATCACATCCAAGGCCTCCTTGCGCTCATGGGTTAGATCGGTCATAATCATTTTCTGGACATGCGGCAGGCGCTCGGACTCGAAAAACATATGCTCGGTGCGGCATAGTCCGATGCCCTGGGCGCCGTATTCCCGGGCCCGTTCGGCATCTTTGGGATAATCCGCATTGGCCCAGACACCCAGGCGCCGGAATTCATCGGCCCAGGACAACAGCTTCAGCAGCCAGGGGTCCCTGATATCCGGCACCATGGTTTCCAGCTGACCCAGAAAGACCTCACCGGCCGTACCATCAATGGAAATCCAATCGCCTTCTTTTATTTCATGGGTCCCTACGCTCATTTTGCGATTGACCAGATCGATTTCAAGAGAAGAAACCCCTACAACGGCCGGCGTACCGAATTGCCGGGCCACCAGAGCTGCATGGCTGGTGCGCCCACCGCGGCTGGTCAGAATGCCTTCGGCCGCCAGCATACCGTGGACATCGTCGGGTTTGGTCTCGGGTCGCACCATAATCACATCTTTACCTCTCTCCTTGGCCCATTGCTCGGCGCGATCGGCATCAAAGGCGACAATACCGACTGCAGCTCCCGGCGATACATTGAGCCCCTTGGCCAAAAAGCGTCCCCCACTATGGGCTTTATGCTTGGCCTGAACATCAAATTGAGGGTGTAAAAAAAAGTCAATTTGATCGGGAGTAACCCGCATGACCGCTTCTTCTTTGGTAATCAGACCTTCTTCAACCATATCCACCGCAATGCGCACGGCCGCCTGGGCAGTACGCTTGCCATCGCGGGTTTGCAGCATCCACAGCTTGCCATTTTCGATGGTAAACTCTACATCCTGCATTTCGCGATAATGCTTTTCCAGTTTTTGACAGATATCCTCAAATTCCTGGTAGGCCGATGGCATTTCATCTTTCAATTTTTGAATATCGTCGGTAATGCGGATTCCGGCGACCACGTCTTCGCCCTGGGCGTTGGTCAGATAATCGCCTTCGATATGCTGCTCGCCGGTGGAGGCATTGCGGGTCATGGCCACCCCGGTGGCGCTGGTATTGCCCATATTACCGAAAACCATGGTGACGATGTTCACGGCTGTACCCATATCATGGGGAATACCGGCAGCATTGCGATAGTCAATGGCGCGCTTGCCGTTCCAGCTTTTAAAAACCGCTTCAGTGGCTTTGCGCAACTGATCCAGCGGATCAGTCGGAAAATCGCCATGCGTCTGTTTCTTAAATATCTCTTTAAATTCTTGCGTAACCGCCTGCCAGTCATCAGCCGTTAATTCAGCGTCGCTTTTGACACCCGCTTTGCGACGCACATGCGTAATGACCTCCTCAAATGGCTCGTCGGGAATGCCCATCACAACACTGCCGAACATCTGCACCAGGCGCCGATAGGCATCGTAGACAAAGCGTTCATCACCGGTCAACTTAATCATCCCTTTAATCGTTTCATCGTTAAGCCCGATGTTAAGAACCGTGTCCATCATACCGGGCATCGAAAATTTGCCCCCCGAACGGCAGGAAACCAGCAGCGGGTTTTGCGCATCGCCAAATTTCTTGCCGGTTGCCGATTCGACTTTTTGCATGGCTTCCAGCACCTGCTCCCACATCCCGGCGGGAAAGCTTTGGCCGGCGGCCAGATAAGCATTGCAGGCTTCGGTGGTCACCGTAAACCCGTGCGGCACCGGGATGCCGATGCGTACCATTTCCGCCAGGTTGGCGCCTTTGCCCCCCAAGAGATCTTTCATATCCGCGCGGCCCTCTTTAAAAAGATACGTCCACTTTTTCCCCATGATCACCTCGCTTTCTTATTGGCAAGTTCTGATTCTGGCAAAATACAGTAATGCTTCGTGAGATCTATATATGGTAGTTAATGCAAGCCGTTTGATGGTAGTAAAAGCAGGCCAAATGACTTTATAAGCGTCATATTAATTCAGGTGCTGGGCACGTTCCTCTATAGCATATTCAAATGAACAATTTCAAATCGGTATTTGATTCGATATCGTTACTTTTTCGTCGACAATTCTATTGCATAAAGAGCGCATTGGGAATCGGCATCTGATGAACGAAACGCTGAACCTTTAAAGGCAGGCAGCAAATGATCTTTTAGTGCGAGTTTGGCCGTACCGGTATTGCCAGGCTGAGAAACTGATCATTTTCTTCAAATATTAGCCGTTTGGCGACCATCATTTTCAAAAAAGAGTGCAACTCCGCAGCGGAAATATTTGGAAATTGTCTTTGAATGCGCGCCAAAGACCGATGCTTTTCACAAAAAAGATAAATGGCACGTGACGGACCGACCAGTCGGTGGGTCAAGGTTTTGGCCTGGGGGCGCCTTTGGCGGATGATCAAAAATCGGCCGCCATCACGGTATCCTATAATCGGTTCAAAACGCACGCCGGTATGCAGACTGTGATAATCAGTTTGCCACTGTTGAATCCGTTTTCGGACAGGTGCCCACAGTTTGCGCTGACGACCGATATCACCTCGGTATGCTTGAATGCTAAATTGGTAATGGCGTCTAATGCGAGTGGGAAATAGAACTTTGTAGTTGGGATGATTGAATACCGCATGGATGCCAAATGCTTTCGGTTGGCACCAAACCGGGCTTTCCAAGCCGAGCCAGAAGCGCACGGATTTAAGTGGACGAAAAGGTTGCGCGAATTCGATGTTATGCAAGGTTTCCTCAACGTCCTTTGGTGTACTGCCGGGAAATTGTATGATTAAATTTGAAATGTTAGCGATGCCCAGCCATTCACACCATTTCATAATCTCCATGTTTTGAATGACGGTGGTGCCTTTGTTCAGCTTTTGCAGCAGACCGGAACTAAGGGCTTCAATGCCCACTTGCACCTCCCGCATGCCTGCAGCTCGCATCGCCTTTAACAGTTTAAGTGGAAATGACGCCCGCAATTCGGCAAACAAATGCAGATCTTTTTTTAGGCGGGCGATCGCTGCGAACACTTTGCCGGCGCCTTTGATGGGCACAATATTGTCCATAAAGGCCACCGATAGCGTTTGATAGCGGGTGGTTAAATGATCGACTTGCTGTGCGATTTTAAGGGGATCCTTGATACGATAGCCTTGCCACTGGAGATTTAAATTACAAAAGGCACAGCCGTTGCGCCGGGACTTGTCCTTGGCGGCAGACCACCAGCAGCCACGGGATGCTTCCACCGGCACTGTGGGAAAAAATGTTTTGGTGGGCGCAAAGCTGTTAAGCAATTGAAAGTATTCCTCAAAATCGGGTGCCGGCAGTGCGTCCAGACTTTTTACCTGCAAAAATGGGCTTACTTTCCTTTGCGGTTGTAAACGATCATGGGCATACACGCCGACCGGCAATGGCATGTTCTGCAATGGTTTCTCAGCCATTAGATATTCTACTAATTGGGACAGTGGCCTTTCACCTTCGCCTTTGATCAGGAAATCGATTTCCGGAAAAATGTGGAAAAAATTAGGCCCGGTATCTCCGGAAAAAAAGCTGCCGCCGATAGCGATGATGGTATCGGGGCGGCGTTTTTTGATGTTGCGAATCAGATACAATGAAGAGGTTAGCTGACACAGGCTGATGGAGATTCCAATAAGCTGTGCGGGGCGCTGCAGCAGATCAGCAATGAATGCATCGCTGATGGTTTTGAGCTTGCGGCACACCGCGGTGAAATCGACATTTTTGAGGATTGAATGTTTGCGTGCTTCTTTGCGAAAGAGGCCTTCATTTTGATGGCGGCGATCCGGATAAAGCAAGGCACCGTAAAAAGGCTCGGCCAGCCAGGTCTGCTTGGCGATTGCCTGGTAAATGGGATATTGGATGGCCATGGCTGCTTTTAAGAAAAAGTGCTCGGCCCCAATGTTCAGGTGTGGAAAGGATTTTTTTAAATAGGCTTTGAGCGTGCCCAGTTGAATCGAGGGGCGATCAAACAAGGGCCAGGGCATGGAGACCAGAATAATTTCTTTAAATGCATTGTTTGGCATAGATAAATGATTCCCGGTCAAGACTGCTGAATGAGTTGATAAGCTTGCGCCATAGTAAATCGCAAGGTTTCCTCGGGGGCTCCTTCCGTATTAACCTGAATGTGCCGGTGAGGCTTGCGCGCATCGATGGGTTGAAATCGGCTTTTTATCTGTTCAAAGTGCTGCAGCCTGGCATCTGAAATATTTTTTTTGGTTGCCCGTTGGGCCAAACGTCGCCGGATGGTTGTATCGGAGGCCAGGCATTCAACCATGATGAATCGACTGCCGGTTTCCTGGGCGGTGCGCAACGCTTCTTTTCTCTGTTTGGACGTACTGAAGGTCGCGTCCAGTATTACGGTGCGGCCGGATTGGAGTTCTTTGCGGGCCAGACCAAACATTTGCCGGTAGGTCGACTCGCTGCTTTGCTTGGAATAAATACCCTCGCCAAATTTTTCACTACGCTCGGTGTGGGGATCAATGCCGTGTAGTTGTTTCCGGATGGCATCTGAACGCAGAAGCACACCATCATAAATGTTACGGATGGCCAGCGCTTTTTTGCTTTTACCGGATGCCGGTAAACCGCATAACATCCATAACATTGGCTGCGAAAACAATTTGGTATAGCCATGGGCAAGGGCCATGTATGCTAATGCTTCATTGCGCAATCGCCTTCCTTTGGCAGATGTCATGGCAACTTCCTGTTGGCGCAGGCAATTTACCTTGGTGCGGACAAATGCCCGGTAGCATTTGTAAAAATCAATCACAGCATAGACACCACAATCATTGGAGCAATCGACATATTGGTGCACTAGCTCAATGGCAAGATCGGGCCGACCTTCCTTGTCCAAATCCATGGCTAAAAAGCCCAGATCCATGCCCACGTCGCCGAAAATGAGGCGCTCATTGAATTCGACACAATCGATGATCTGGATATCATCCAGAAAGTAGATATGTTCGCTTCTTAAATCACCATGGCAGTCCCTTACGTTGCCGGTCGCTGCCCGGCGAAAAAAAAGATCTCTCTCTTGTTCCAGAAATGACATGCTTGATTCTTTGATGGTTTCATAGTGCGCCGCATCCAGTATATCGTTGATAAAAGCTGTGGTTTGCCGGAAATTTTCATCACAATTAAACCAGATTGACTGCCACGACTGCTGGGGTGTTAACTTTTTAGGCACCGCCGCGTTACCATAAAAAGAGCAGAGCCGCCGGGCCAGTTTTTTAAGATGGGTTGCCTTGATTTTGTGGGAACGCAGCAAAGTGCGCATAGACCGCCCATCGGGTAGTTGGCGCATTTTGACCGCATACTCCACAATATGGTCTGAAAATGCGATGCAATATTTCCCCTGCTGATAAGAGATGGGGACGACGCCCAAATAAATATCGTTTGATAGACGCCGGTTCAGCATGATTTCCTGGTGGCAGTAGAGGTGTCTTTTGGCCAGGGAGGAAAAGTTAAGAAACCCTAAATCCAGCGGTTTTTTAATCTTATAGACATAATTGCCTGTGAGAAATACCTTGGAGATGTGGGTCTCGCATTTCTGAACCGGTTCGGTCACCGCATGCGGATAAAATTGTGGTGACATCATGGCCTGCGCTATCTCGGCTTGCCGCTGGCTATCGTGTGCCGGCATTTTCACACTCCTTTACGGAAACGCTTGAAACCCCTATCATTGTGGTTCAGTATCCGGGTGCAACTCCACCAACAGCGAACCTAAGACAATATATAATCGCCCAACAAGGGATTCAACCAGAAAGGGGATAGGTAACCAAATTGAACCGTAAATAACGAATCGAATTGCGTATTATTGTTGACATCAATCTACAGGCTTTTTTATTATTTCTTTTTATATTGGCATTGTTTGCAAACGATTGCCTGAAAGACCATGTAACGGTAATAGCGATAGGAGGCTCTTATGAAATCCGATACCGCATCGCGCTTAGCATTAAACGAAATGACCCGGCGTCACTTTATCTGGCTGACATCCATGGCCGCAGCCGGAGCAGTGGCCGGGTGCGCAACCGATCCGGTAACCGGTAAAAGCCAGTTCATGCTGGTGTCGGAATCTCAGGAAATTCAGATTGACAAACAATATTCGCCGCTTCAATTTTCCTCCGATTACGGTATTGCCCAGGATAAAAAACTGAACCAATACATTGAACGCACCGGCAAACAAATGGCGGCCCGCACCCATCGGGCCCACATGCCCTATTCGTTTCAGGTCGTCAATGCCACCTATGTGAACGCCTACGCATTTCCCGGCGGCTCTATCGCCATCACCCGGGGCATTTTATTAAATCTTGAAAATGAGGCTGAACTAGCGGCTTTAATGGGCCATGAACTGGGTCATGTCAACGCGCGCCACAGCGCGGAACAAATGTCCAAAGGGATGCTCAGCCAGGCGGTGGTCGGCAGCTTATCGGCCGCCGCGGATATGGCGGGACCCGGCTACGGCCAGATGGCGTCACAGCTGGGACAGATTGGTGCCGGTGCCTTGTTGGCCTCATACAGCCGGGATAATGAGCGCGAAGCCGATGCGCTTGGCCTGGAATATATGACCCGCAGCGGATACAGTTCCAACGGTTTTGTGGGCTTAATGGATATGCTCAGAAGCCTCAATAAACGCAAACCCAGTGCGATTGAACTGATGTTTGCCACCCACCCTATGAGCGATGAACGTTACCAGACGGCGGTGGATGCCGTGCAAACCAAATATCAAAATGCCCAGGGCAATCCACTGTACAAAGAGCGTTATATGGATAACACCGCCCGGCTGCGATCCATCAAAGGCGCCATTGATGCGATGCAAAACGGTGAAAAAGAACTGGTCCATAAGCGCTATGATTCCGCGGACAAACAATTTCGCAAAGCACTTAAAATTGCGCCACGCGATTATACAGCTCTGGTATTGATAACCAAATCAAAATTGATGCAGGAGAATTATCGGGTCGCCCAGCACTATGCCGACAAAGCCATCGGGATCTATCCGCAAGAGGCTCAGGCGTATCATTTAAGCGGCTTTGCCAAGCTTAAACTACGCAAATTCGAACAGGCCTATAACGACTTCAATCGCTATGATCAATTGTTGCCGGGCAATCCCAATACCACGTTTTTCAAGGGTTACGCGCTGGAAGGCATGCAGCGGCGTGAAGAAGCCGCTGATCATTATTATAAATATTTACAAGTGGTTAAAGAGGGCGAAAAGGCCAAGTATGCCTATCAGCGCTTGGTCCAGTGGGGTTATGTACGCTAATTTTTGTCTGCTTTTGTCAAAATGTACCTCGGCCAACTGGCAATGATTGCTTTTAAAGCTTCATTTTGCCATATATACGAATCGTATCGGGAGAATTTACCGGTTGTAAGTTCTCTTTTTTTTGAGTCAAATATGTCCTGAAAAAATCGTTTATGACAACCCCATATTATGTCTAAGCCGCCAAACAAATGTTATATCATCGATAGTGATGCCGCTGTGCGCCGCCAAGTGACAGATCTAGTTGCCGGAATGGGGTATGAAACCGGGAGCGCCCAGGATGTAACCACAGGGCGCAAACAGATTCTATCGCAACATTACGCTATTCTCATGATTGGCATCCATGAGCCCGGCGCTTTGGATCTCGTTGAGGAGCTTTCTTCCAATCATCCGGACATTCAATTGATCGTCCTGGTGGAAGCGGGGACGCCTGAAAAGGGTATGCAGGCGGTGAAGCATCTGGCGGTTGAATGTCTTGTCAAACCGTTGCATCCAATTGCCCTGGAAATGGCCCTGGTACGCATTAAACGAACATGGCAACTTCAAGATCAATTGGCGGCGGCGCGAACAAAAACAGTACCCAAGGCAGAGGTGGCCACCGACAAATTACTTGAAACGGAGCGGTTTCTGCTGGCCCGTCAGATCGTAGGGAAATTGTCATCATTTTTTTCTCAAATTGCCAGTAATGCCCAGGACGGTATGCGGTACTTCAATGAAATGCCGTATTTTATGTCGATCCACAGCCGCAACCACAAAATTCTGGCGATTAATCCGACCTACAAATCGCACTTGGGAAATCACGTCGACGGTAACAGCTGGGATATCTACAGCGACAAATGGCACCACCGTGATAAATGTCCTGTCGGCCAAAGCTTAGAAACCGCCGATGTAATAATTACCCAGGCGGAAGTGCGTTATCTGAGTGGTGCCAGGGTGCCTGTGATTGTTCATACCGCTCCCATTTATGACAACAATGGCCGCGTTGAACTGGTGTTGGAAGTTTTTGCGGGCACCAAGGAAATTGATCAATTATCTGATGATATCAAAACGACGCAACAGCGGTATCAACAATTGTTTGATGAGGTTCCTTGGTATATCGCTGTGCTGGATCGCCGGTTCCACATCGCCGCGATTAATCGCCGATTTAAAGAGGACTTCGGCAATCATACCGGAGCTAATTTTTTCGATGTATTACGCCCCGGCAGTTTTCCCGCTTATCGCGATCCGATCTCGCGAACCATGCGCAATGGCGTCTCGCTGCAGGGCGAAATGGTGCTTACCGACCAAAACGGTATTCAGTATAACATGCAAGCCCGAACCGCCCCGATATTGACCCCGGCGGGGAAACTGCTGCAGGTGCTGGTGATCTTTACCGATATCACCGAGCGCCGTAAAATGCAGGATAGCTTAACATCACTGGGTATGATGTTGGGGACCGTATCGCACAATCTGAAGGGGACCTTAACCGGCTTAGATGCCGGGTTGTATTTAATCGAGAAGGGTTTTTATCGCGATCGACCGGGTCAGATTGAAGAAGGCATCGATGTTGCCAAACTGATGACGGATCGGATCCGCAAATTGGTATTTAATATACTGCACTCTGCCAAAGAGCGGGAACTTCAGCTCGAGCAGGTGGATATTGTCCAATTTGCCGGTGACGTGGCAGCCAACATGGAAAATAAAATCAAGGGAGCCAACATCGCGTTTCATTGCAATTTTGTTCCCAACATAGGCAAGTTCGAAATCGATGCTGCGCTGATGCGTTCGGCCATCATCAATATTTTGGAAAATGCCATGGAAGCCTGTATTGATGATCCTGAATTGAAGTCATATCAGATTGATTTCAGTGTGTATACCGAAGGTGAGGATGTTGTCTTTGCCATCAAAGACAACGGCAGCGGCATGACCCAGCATCACATGGATCAGATGTTCCGCCTGTTTTTTTCCTCCAAAGGACACAAAGGCACCGGACTGGGAATGTTCATTACCAAAAAAATTATCCGTAAACATCGTGGAACCATCGCGGTGCAATCGGAGCCGGGGCAGGGGACCCACTTCAGCATTCGTTTACCGCGCAAATTAAATGGTGTTGTGCGCAAACCCGCCATCAGTCGGCAGACCATTCCTGCTTAAGTAGTCGGACCCTCAGGACAACCCCTATAAAAAACGAAATTCAAGCTTATATTACTGTGGCGCTTTTTTTAAGATGATGAGCCGGATGCGATTAGCCATGTGGAAAATGATACAAACAGTGTTATTATGCTGCGTATTCTCGAGCATAGCGGGCTCTAATGCATCTTTGTCGGCTGCAAAAGACCTAACCGATGTTGATAAAAAAGGTATTGTCTATAAAATGTATGCCGACTACAAAAAAAAGTTCCCGGCTGTAGTCGACGTCACGCCCCAAGAGGCCATGCGACTGTTGCAAGAAAACCAAGTGCTTTTTGTGGATATCCGCGAGCCGGCGGAAATGCAAGTATCGATGTTGCCCGGGGCGATCTCAAAAGAACAATTATTAAGCGAATCAACACGTTACTCCGGCTATACCATTGTCGGCTACTGCACGATCAGCTACCGCAGCGGCATGTTTGCCCAGAAAATGGCATCTAAAGGCCTAAAGATATACAACCTGAAGGGTGGTCTTTTGGCATGGACGTTAGAAGGCGGCAAGATCTATGATGCAAACGGCGACGTAACCAAACGGATACATGTGTATGGCAAGAAGTGGAACTTCGCACCAAATGGTTACGAGGCGGTGAGGTTCAGAATTTTACAGTAAAGCTATTTCATGATCGCGATGTTTGTTTTCTTTGACCGTTGTCTCAAATTTACTATCAAGGCTTAACAAATCCTATATCTAATTAGCAGTTCAACGACATTCCGAGGAGATTGCTGAATGAACAAGCCGATCTATTTAGATTATAACGGCACCACGCCCCACGACCCGGAAGTCATTGCGGCCATGCGACCCTTCCTGGAAACCGAATTCGGCAATCCCTCCAGCTCCCATTGGTATGGTGTTGCCCCCCACCAAGCAGTTGAAAATGCCCGCCGGCAGGTTGCCGGCTTGCTGAATTGTTCACCGGCCGAAGTCTTTTTTACCAGCGGCGGAACGGAGTCCAACAATCATGCCATCCGCGGAACAGTCCTCGCCCTGGCCCATAAAGGCAACCACATTATCACCAGTACCTTTGAACATCCGGCTGTATTGGAAGTGTGCCGCTATTTAGAAACCCAGGGATTCGAAACCACCTATTTACCGGTTGATGGCGACGGCCTGATCAACCCCGCGGATGTCCTCAATGCGATTCGATCCCAAACGGTTTTAATCACCATTATGCATGCCAACAACGAGGTCGGCACGGTGCAGCCCATTTCGGAGATCAGCGCGATTGCCAAGCAACATGGTATTGTCATGCACACCGATGCGGCCCAATCGCTGGGGAAAATTCCCACCGATGTTCAAACTTTGGCGGTGGATCTGTTGTCGGTGGCGGGCCATAAGATCTATGCGCCCAAAGGCATCGGCGCTCTTTATGTGCGCCCGCCGCTGACGCTGGAAAAATTTTGTTTTGGGGCCGGGCAGGAAATGGGCTGGCGGGCCGGCACCGAAAATGTGTTGGAAATAGTAGGTTTGGGAAAAGCGTGTGAAATCGCCGCTAGAGATTTGGATCAAAACAGAGCCCATATGCAGCAACTGCGGGACCGGCTGGAAGGCGGGCTGTTTGACGAAGTTGATCAGATCCGACGTAACGGCCATGCTCACAAACGCCTGCCCAATACATTGAGTGTGTCTTTCAAGGATCTGGCGGCCAACCGTATTTTAGAAGAAATTGGTCCGGAAGTCGCTGCCACAGCCGGGGCAGCCTGTCACTCGGATACAGTCGAAGTTTCCCACGTGCTGCAGGCCATGGGAGTTCCCATCGACTGGGCCAAAGGGACACTGCGCTTTAGTGTCGGTCGTATGACCACGGTGGATCAGATCGATCATGCTATTCGAGTGGTAGTGGATGCGGTCACGCAACTAAGAGCGACGTAACATTTTTTATCTTTAATCGTCATTAAAGGAGGCAATTATGACTGCCGGAGATGTTTTTGCCAGCGAAGCATTTCAAAAATGTGCAGATTTTCACGGGCATATCTGCCCAGGATTGGTCATCGGCTTTCAGGCCTCTAAATGTGCGTTGGAATGGTTACAAGCCAACCGGGCTGAAGATGAAGAAATTATTGCCATCGTGGAAACGGATGCCTGTTGTGCCGATGCCATACAGGTGCTAACCGGTTGCACGTTTGGCAAAGGTAATTTTTTCTACAAAGACTACGGTAAAAATGTGTTTACCTTTGCCAGCCGTGAATCAGGCAAAGGCGTTCGCATTGCAATGAAACCGGATGCGCTGGACTTGGATAAACGCCATCAGGAACTGATGGATAAACTTCGGGCCGGCACTGCCAGTGAGGCGGAACGCCGTGAATTTGAAAAATGCCACCTACAAAGAAGCAATGATATCATGAACCTTGATCCGCATAAATTATTTGATGTCAAGTCGGTGAAGGTGTCCATGCCCTCCATGGCCCGTGTTGAGCCCTCACAACCCTGTTTCCGATGCGGTGAACCGACGATGGGAACAAAGCTAAAACAGATAGATGGAGATCTAATTTGTGGCGGCTGTTTAGAAAATTTCTAATTTGTTTTCCATTATTGGGATACAAAATTGTTAAAAGCCATTTTTCCCAAAAACTTAAGAAAGTCTGCAACTACAATCAAACCCTACTCAAAATCCATCTAATTGCACAGCAAATCAAAAAAAATTTGGTTGTTTGTGGTTAATCATAAATGTTTAATCACCCATTGCTTTATAGCATGAATGGCTGAATCAAATTTATTCAATATGACCGCATCTGGAAATCCTTAGGGGTGCATCATAATTATCCGTAGCGATATATTCAGATTGCGCTCATAATTGCCGATAGAAGGAAATGAATCAGTTGTGTAAACTTGCAAATACCCTGAAGGAAAATATGATATAACTAATTGAAATTTAGAAGTTTTTAAATAATTTATTGGAAATATAACCATGTTTGCTATAATGATGGTTAATTGTGTCAAATCATTTTGATGTAATGGTTCATGTTACAATAGATCTGTGAAGGATACTCAATGGCAGAAAAAACTGTAATACGACAGCTGATTGCGACATTATCAATTATTTTTATCATCACCGGTCTGATTGCGATTGTATTTCAGCAGATATTTGAAAAAGTACTGGGTGCGGTCATCGGTACCAGCTTGGTCTCGGCATCTACGGTGCTGGGGATTTTTTTTGCGGGTATCGCCATTGGTTCACTAAGCTATGGCAAGCTTTTGAGAAAGCTGAAAAGTCCCCTCAAGGTTTTCGTATTGGGCGAAAGCATTGTCGGCTTCTGGGGCCTTATCGTTTATTTCGCATTTGACGGATTCAATTTTTGGTCTCGTCTAATAATGGATTTTTGGGGAGCGAACGGTATCGGCCTTTTTATTGGCAGCTTTATGGTGACCACCATCTGGGCTTTACCGGTCACATTCGCCATGGGGCTTTCTTTTCCCGGAATTATCGGAATCCTTAAAAAGCTTAATATGGGAAATATGAATGTCGTGATCAGTCGGTTTTATGCGTTAAATCTACTGGGGGCTACAATGGGTGCACTTGTTGGTATTTATTGGTGGTTTCCCAAATTCGGTTTGATTCAAACCCTGTTATTTCTATCGAGCATCGAAATCGTCATTGCCATTTTCGTTTGGTGCTACGTTTCCCGTGTTTTTCATACAGAACAGATCTCTGGTGGTGAACCACACACTAAAGAAACTGTAGGCATAAGAAAAAAGTTACACTTTTCTAAATCCCATTGGATTTTGCTAACGATCAGCTTTTTTTCGGGCTTCATTGTTTTTAGTTTCGAGGTGATTTGGAATCATTTGATTGGCGCAGCGCTGGGGACTTCGGTTTATTCGTTTGCCAATATGCTTTTTGCCGTTTTATTGGGTTTGTTTTTGGCAAGCCTAATCAATACACGGGTGTTTGGTCAGCTAAAAATAATTCCCAATTATTTCATTCTGACTATGATTCAGGTGGCAGCCTTGTGCCTGTGTGTAACGTTTATATTTTGGGACCATATTCCCGACATTTTAACGAAGTATGGCCAGAATATTGATCGGCTAGCCATGTCTCCGTTTTTTTTCGGTGAATTTGTACGCTTAAGATATTGTGTCATTTTTATAACGCTTCCATGCATATTCCTGGGAATGATATATCCTTATTTATTTCGGTCCAGATGGTTTCCAAAAGAACAGCCAGACCGCACGGTTGCCTGGATGTCGGCAATTAATGCCATCGGCAGCATCAGTGGTGCTTTTCTGACGATTTTTGTTTTTATACCCTTGTTTGGTAGCCAGGAGTCTTTCAAATGGTTAGCGGTTCTCTTTTCCTTGGTCGCATGCATTTGTTTCATCTATGAATTAGGACAGATCAAACCTGGTATAA
>JASJAZ010000142.1 GCA_030066785.1 Desulfobacterales bacterium
CAGATTGGAGTGAAGAAATATGTTCTTATGCTTTTGATGCTATAAATATTATTTTGGGTAAAGTTTGAAAATCCGTACCTGCAATGTTAAAAGGTGCAGGTATGAAGCGGATTTGCCCAAAATGCTCAAACACTAAAATTTGGTCACTTAAAGATGGCCGTTTTCGGTGTGCGAAATGTAGACAAACGTTTTCCGATTCTCGTAAACGCATTCACATCAAAACAACCATTTTAAGAAACGTGATCGAAGAGTTTGTGCTTGAGCATTCAACCAATATTATTCTTAACAGAGTCGCTGTATCCAAGTACATGTTACTGAAAATCTTGACTCTGTTGCGTGTGGCCATGACCCACGACCTGCCCGCGGTGTTTGAAGGCACCGTAGAGGTGGATGAAACCTATTTAGGCGGTCAATGGAAAAATAAACGCCTAGCGGTTAAATATAGTTCTCAAAGAGCCAAGCGCGGCCGAGGAACCGCCAAGCAGCCTGTTTTTGGCATACTGTGCCGCAATGGCAAAGTCTGGGCCGATTTAATCGATAGTGTTGATGCCAAGCAGCTACAATCGCGGATTGTCAAACAGGTCAAAAAAGGCTCTGTCATCTGCTCTGATACCTGGCGTGGTTATACCGGTATTGCGGCCAAGGGCTATGTGCATCGGCTCGTGACCCATAGCAAAAACAGTTATGTTAACAACGGTAACCACATAAACGGCCTGGAAGGCTTTTGGGGTTACCTGAAACGAAAGCTGGCTGCCAAGGGTGGTATCCGAGCCGAAAGATTACATCTTTACCTGGCTGAATATGTGTGGCGATACAATCACCGCCACATGAATTTAAAAGAACAACAAAGCTACTTATTGAAGTTATTAAAGAAGTATATTAGGTCCGGATAATCAAACTTTACCCTTGTTAAAATAAGCGTTATTTTTCCAATTGCACCCATA
Organism: Desulfobacterales bacterium; assembly: GCA_030066785.1. Lineage (GTDB taxonomy): Bacteria > Desulfobacterota > Desulfobacteria > Desulfobacterales > JASJAZ01 > JASJAZ01. The sequence goes on from JASJAZ010000142.1 coordinate 945, forward strand.
TTGAATTCTTTTGGCTATCCTTCCAAATTTTATAGAGGTTTAAGATGACCACCACTGCCGAACAAGAACTTGAGGTTAATGATCTTCCGAAACATCTGTCTGAACGGGTGCGGGCCATTCGAAATTTGCCTATCAAAACCGATGGCGACTTTGTGCTCTATTGGATGCATCATGCGGTTCGTAGCCACGAAAATCCTGCCTTGGACATTGCCCTGTGGGCGGCCGACCGAATAAACAAGCCGGTACTGGTGTATCAGGGTTTGGGTGGTCAACACGCGTATAATTCGGATCGTCACCATACATTTATCATGCAAGGTGCGCGGGAGGTTCAAGAGCAGCTGCAGGATCGCTGCATCGCCTATGTATTTTATCTTGGTCGCAAGCCAAGCCAACCCACACCACTAAAGACACTGGCGCGGCGGGCCGCTCTGGTTATAACCGAAGATTTTCCGGCACCGCCATTTCCGCTATGGACCAGGCAGTTGACGGCGCAGGTTAATACAGCCCTATGGGCGGTGGACTGTGCCTGCATTATACCCATGCGTTTGATCCACAAAGCCTTTACCCGTGCTTTTGCTTTTCGTAAGCACACCCTCAAAGAGTATGAGTGGCGTCTAGAACAACCGTGGCCAGAAATCAAATCAACTGGGCCGTTTTTTGCGGGCGATTGTGGTTTTGATTCGATTGATTTTAGCACCGCAGATATCAGCGAGTTATGCGCCCGGTGTGTTATTGATCACACTATTTCTCCTGTAGCACATACGCCCGGCGGATCCACCGCCGGATATAACCGCTGGGAGCAATTCAAACGTCATGGCCTGAAAAGCTATGCACGGCTGCGCAATGACGCCGCCATTATTTTCCCGCGCGGTGTCAGTCGCATTTCTGCCTATCTGCACCATGGTCATGTGTCACCGTTTCGTATTGCCCGTGAAACCGCGCAAATCGGATCAGACGGTGCAGACAAATTTTTAGATGAATTGCTTGTCTGGCGGGAATTGGCCCACAATTTTTGTTTTCATCATCAAGATGTGGAAACACTGGACGCCCTGCCCTCATGGGCCCGTCAGACGGTTTTGGATCATATCAATGATCCCCGCGAAGCCGTCTATTCCTGGGAAAGGTTGTATCGCGGCCACACCGGAGATGAGCTGTGGGATGCTGCCCAGCAATCTTTGCTTATACATGGTGAATTGCACAATAACGTGCGTATGACCTGGGGCAAAGCCATTTTGAATTGGGCGGCACAGCCGCAGTATGCCCTTGATTTGATGATCGATTTGAATCATCGCTGGGCGCTGGATGGTAATGATCCCAATTCTTACGGCGGTTTGCTATGGTGCCTGGGTTTGTTTGATCGACCCTTCAAACCTGAGCGGCCAATTATCGGTACTCTTCGTCCGCGGCGCACCAAAGACCATGCCAAACGCTTGGATATGGTTGCCTATAGGGCCAAGGTAAAAGGCCCGGCAAATGGAGAGCCGTTAAGGGTCGCTGTTATTGGTGCCGGCCTATCCGGGCTATTTGCTGCCCGAACCTTGGTCGATCATGGTCACCAGGTTACGGTCTTTGAAGAGGAGAACCAGCCCGGTGGCCGCACAGCTTCCCAACACTTCGATGCCTATGCCTTTGATACCGGTGCCCAATATTTCACGGTGCGTGACGAAAGGCTGCGGCGCTATGTTCACTCCTGGTATATGGAAGGTATCGCTCAGCCCTGGAAAGGAAAACTAGCTGTTATCAAAGGCAGTCAAATATTGGATGAGAACCGGCCCACAGAACGCTGGGTAGGGGTTCCAAGTATGGACGCCATTGCAGCGCATCTCTCATCCAACCTTGACATCAAATATAATACAAAAATTATTTCAGTTGCTAAAGAGCCAAAAGGCTGGAATCTACGGAGCCAACGAAAAGAGTATGGATCCTATGATGTTGTTATTGTAGCTGCCCCGCCGCCCCAAATAACCGACTATGTGAAAACGAGTCCCAAACTGTACCATCGTATTGCTAAAATTGATATGCAACCATGTCTGGCTCTCATGGCTGCATTTGAACAGCCGCTGGAAGTGTCCTTTGATGCAGCCTTTGTTCACAATGCCGCGGTTAGGTGGGTGGCACGCAATAACAGTAAACCGCAGCGCCCCGAAGCGGAATGCTGGGTATTGCATGCAACTTCAGATTGGTCCCATGACCATTCCGATAAACCCCTCGAAACAATATCCCCATTGCTCATCAATTCATTTTTTCAAAGTATCGGCCACAAGCCGATTGAGCCGATTTATCAAACCATGCGCTACTGGCCATCGGCAGCAGCGGCCAATCCGCTCGGCAACGGATGTCTCTGGGATGCAGCCATACAATTAGGCGTCTGTGGTGATTGGTGCCAGATGTCGCGGGCGGAAGGTGCGTGCTTAAGTGGCATGGCCGTGGCAGGAAGGGTTTTGGGACAGCATGCGAAAAATGAGTATAGACTGATGGTTTCAAAGCAATGAACAAACCTCGCAAAATTTGCATTGTCTGCGGACGTGACATCCACTGGCGTAAAAAATGGCAAAACAACTGGCATCAGGTAAAATATTGCTCAAACGCCTGTCGCAAATCCGGCATTACAGACAGTGATGTAAAGCTTGAAGAAATAATTATTAACCTGTTGGATTCACGTAAAACTGGTGCCACCATCTGCCCCAGCGAAGCTGCCCGAGCATTGGTAGGCAGTGATGACGAGCTTCAATGGCGATTGATGATGGAACCCGCGCGCAGAGCTGCCCGCCGATTGGTTCATGAGGGGAAAATCGTCATCATGCAAAGTGGCAAAATGGTCGATCCCTCCAAATTCAAAGGCCCCATTCGGCTAAAACTCAAGTCTTAACTAATCTGGCTAAAAGGAACCTTTGCAGATTATCTAAAAACCCCTGTATTTGTTGATGCGTCAGAGGGTGTTTCCAGGCCTAATTGACCGATGCTTTCAATATCACAGGGATGCGCTTTATGCGCCCCCGTATCTGCAAATGGTGCCAATAAGCCTAAAGGACCGACGGCAAGCGCGCCAGCCGCTGCAGCGCCCTTTTTTAAAACGATAAGCTTGTCTGCTTTCACCTTGGGTTCCATGATGGTTCCATCGACCTTTAATTTTACGGGAAGCTGCAGAATGCCCGGTTTTTTGGGTTGCGGTACCAGCAAAAAATCCACTTGTTCGGTACCCAGATTGGTTTCGCCCTCACCAGTCAAGATGAGAATTTGGCTGTCAAACACAAAAGCCTCGCTGGTCGCAACCCCATCCTTAATATCGAATTGGACCACCGCACATTTGATTTGTTCGGCCTGCTCGCGATTTTGCTCGCCCCAGAACGACATAACTTTTTCGGTGAGGTTCACCGAAAGCATATCAAGATATTTGGTCAGATAGCCTTCGCCCATTACAGCACCGATCGAGCCGTCCAGATGGGCCATCAGATTACGAATTGAATCACCCTCGCTGTTTAAATGGGCGGCGATATCGATGTTGGCGCGGACCTGGTCACTCACCCCGGTTTCTTTAAGAAGGCCGCCCAGGTCAAAGTCTTGAACCATAACGGTTGTCGAAATTATGGGCGGTGTGCCATTTATGATATGCAGATTTCCCGAAATTTTAGTTTCTTTATATTTTGCCTCGAATTTATCGATGTTAAAATCGTGGTCTTCGATTTTCACAGATAGGTGCCCAAAGTGAAAGCGTGCATCTTTGGCATGAATATTTTCGGCGCTTAACATAATATCGGCGTTTACCTTCTGCAGATTATCGAAACGCAACGGGGTGTCGGGAAATAGGCGTCGCTTGCCCTCGTTAGCTGCGGTAGGCACTGGTTTTTTATCATTTTCCAGATACAGCATTAGGGGTGTGAAATCCACCACCGATGATTCCAACCGCATGGCAATCTTTGGTTTTTGATGAAACTCTACTTTGCCCTGGCCTTTGAAGTCACTTTTGTCAATGACGGCTGAGAAATTGCTGAACGTGAGTGCTCTGGCGGAGCCTGCAAGCTTGCCGCGCATATCAAAGGGCCCCAGGTCAGGCAGTTTGGTGCCAACCAACGGTCCGATTTCTGCCAGTTCCTTACCGGAAGCTTTTACCTCGAAATTTATATCTTTTAGGGCCGGCAACGCCGCAAGCCCGCCGCTTAAGGACAAGTCCAAACTGTCCCGCTTGGCAGTGCCCTGCGCGCCTTGCACGGATAAAGTTTTCTTAGAGCCTATCAACCGAGCCTGAACCGTAAATTGATCGGTTCTCGGCAGCGTCTGATCGATGATTGTGCCAATCTCCGCCAGATCTTTGCCCGACCCCTTTACCTTCAGATCCACACCGCTGAAGGCCAGCAAATTCTTGATCTGACCATTCACAGTCAGGTTCAAACTGTTCCGGTTGGCGCTGCCATGGGCTTCCTTTAGCGATAAGGCTTTGGCAGAGCCCGTCAGTTGCCCCTGAACCGTAAAGTTATCTGTTGCCGGCAGCTTTTCTCCGATGATCGCGCCAATTTTTGACAGGTCCTGGCCGGAAACATTTAATTTGAGATCGACACCCTTAAAACTTAGTACATCGTCAATTGCCCCATCGATGGCAATGTTAGCGTTGGCTACCTTACCCGATAGTGCCATTGGAAAACTCCGGTGTGCCAATAAAAGATCGATCAGACCGGTTGTTCCGGTAATCACAATGGGCTGGTCATTGTAGTCCGTTTGCAGATCAATCGTCTGCAAATCGCCCGCGTGTTGCTTGGCCAAATTGAGCCGCGCCAGGCTGAACTGTTTGGCAGAGCCCGTCTGGCCGTTGCGAAAGGTAAACTGCAACTTCTCAATCCTAATATTATCGATGTCTAGTTTTATGGGATCAGCGGGTTCCTCTCTTTTTACCGACTGTTCGCTACTGGTAAAATTCCAATTGCCCTGTCCCTCGGAATTGGTCTCATGCAACACTTTCACGCCTTCCAGGCCGATATGTTTCAGGTTCACATCTCTAGAAAGCAGCGGCCATAATTGAACCTGCGCATAAAGTCTATCAATTTTCAGCATTAGAGGTTGCGAGCCCCAGGAAGCATTGGCCAATGCAGCATCGGTTACCACAAGCGACGGCGGAATGCCGATGGCAAAATCTACTTCGCCGCCCAGGTGCAGATCACGCCCCGTGGCCTTTTCACCATCGCAGCGACTTGCGGTTTGAGCTTGTTGTAGTCGAAAGTCTCCAGCACCACGTAGACCGTCACCAGCAAGGCAATGATCAGAAATCCAATTATTCCTGCAATCTTCTTCCAGGACATTACATTAATCTTTCCACTAATATCATTAAAGCTGTCAGCAAATTATGCTGTTAATGCATTTTTACCGGCCTCCTGTCTTCTTTCTTCTGACCTCTGTCTCCTATCTCTTATCTTCTTCCTCTTGCCTCCTGTTTCTTGACGCCTATCTTCTTTTTCCCGTCTTCTATCTTCTGCTTCCTGACTTCTGCCTCCTACCGGCTAGCCTTTATCTTCTCACCTTTGTCTTCTATCTTCTGTCTCCAGTGTCCTTTAGTGCGCATCCATTAATGTCTGTATACCGTCAAAGTCAAAATCTTCTGCCAATCGGCCCAATTTTTCACCGAAAGGCTTCATGGCATCGGATTCAGATATTAACTCTTCGGCAATCGATTTAATTTGGGTCACATCACCCATATCGGCAGCAGCTAAAATACGTTCCGTGATCTCCTTGGGCAGTTCCAGTTGTGCGGTTGCCGCCCCGCCTGCGGCAGCTTCAGCGGTTATCACTTCAGCCCCAGGGCCTATGGTCTGAACCGCATCCAGCGCCTGATCGAGAGCATTTTTGAGAGCTGAAAATTTCTGGTTCAATTCCTTATCAGAAACTTCTTTTGGGGTACGGCCTTTGACCAGTTTCTCCAAACTCATGGCCGCCGTTTGCAGTTCGGTTGCCGCCAGATTGCCGGCCATTCCCTTGATATTATGAACAACGCTATGGGCTTGCTCAAAATCATCAGCATCCAGCGATTGACGGATATCATCGGCCACACTTCGATAATCAGCTGCAAAATTTGAAAGCAATTTTAGATAAAGCTTTTTGTTGCCCTGCAGCCTTTTCAAACCATCGGCCAGATCAAAACCCGGCAATGATTCCGGAAATTCTCCCTCATCCCTCTTTGCTTGATCCGGTTCAGTGGGCACATCCTGTATCGGTTGTTGCGATCCAATATGCCGCTCGGTGGCCGGTTTGATCCACTTTTGCAAGGCGGCAAACAGTTTATCCGGGTCAATTGGCTTGGTGACATGACCGTCCATACCGGCATCCAAGCTTTTCTGCTCATCTCCGGCCATGGCATGTGCTGTCATGGCAAGAATAGGAACGCTTTCAAATTTGGAATTTGGATCTTGGATTTTGGATTTTTCCCATGCGCGAATCTCGCGGGTGGCGGTAAGTCCATCCATCACCGGCATTTGAATGTCCATGAGAATCACATCATATTGATTCTGTTTGACCGCATAAACCCCTTCCCGGCCGTCGTTTGCCACTGTGACGTAGAGCCCCGCACCCTGCAAAATCTCCTTTGCCACCTGCTGGTTGATTTCGTTGTCCTCCACCAGCAGTATCCGTGCGCCCTGAATATGCTTCATTGCCTCTTCCTGACTCACGGCTGGTCGCTGAATTCGTTTAGGCACAGATGCGTCTCTGTCAATTGCTTGCATGATAACGTCAAAAAGCGTCGAAGGACTTACCGGCTTTAAAAGAAAACCTTCAAGGCCCGCCTGCTCGGCCTGTTGCATAATCTGCTCCCGGCCATAAGCAGTTACCAGAATGATGGCGGGTATTTTATGTAAGCCTTTATGTTGTTTAATTCGCCTGGAAGCTTCAATGCCATCCATGTCCGGCATTTTCCAGTCCATGAGCACCAACTCAAATTGGGCGTCTTCACTGGCGTTTTCAAGCTCGGATACACCTTCGGCGCCGGAGGCCGCCACCGAAACCTCGAACGAAAAAGACTCCAACATTTCCTGCAGGATACGCCTCGATGTAATATTGTCATCTACCACCAATACTTTCAGGCCTCTGAGATCGGGCGATGGTTCAAATCGCTTTTTTAGCCTTGCCTTGCCCAGGCCGAAAGCAGCCGTAAAGCTAAAAGTGGTCCCCTGACCAGGCTCACTCTCTGCCCAGATTTCGCCGCCCATCAGATTCACCAGGCGTTTGCTAATGGTCAAACCTAAACCGGTGCCACCGTATTTGCGCGTGGTCGAGGTGTCGGCTTGCGAAAAAGCCTGGAAAAGTTTAGCCTGTTGCTCTTTCGTCATGCCGATGCCTGTATCACGCATTGAAAATTGCAGGGTGACCTTATCTTTCGTGCTTTTAAGAACCTTGGTAATGAGTACAATCTCCCCCTGTTCAGTGAATTTGACCGCATTATTTCCGAGATTTACCAGGATTTGATTAAGCCTGAGTGAGTCCCCCACCAGAAAACTGGGCACCTCAGGGTCAAGTTTAAATAAAACTTCCAAATCCTCTTTTTCGTGCGCCTTGACGGTAATCACATTGGCAACATTGTCCAACGTTTCGGCTAAATCGAACTCCACGGCTTCCATATCCAATTTGCCGGCCTCGATTTTGGAAAAATCTAGAATATCGTTGATAATTCCTAGCAGCGAATTAGCCGAAAATTGTATTTTATTAAGATAATCCTGTTGTTTGGGCGTCAGCTCGGTTTTCAGGGCCAGATGCGCCATGCCGATGATGGCGTTCATGGGTGTGCGGATCTCATGGCTCATGTTGGCCAGGAAATCGCTCTTGGCCTGGGTAGCGGCTTCAGCTTTGATTCTTTCCTCGCTCAAATCTTCCATCATATTGAGCATGGCCGACTGCGCCTCGTCCAGTTCCGTGACCTGCAATTGAAGATTGTCTTCCATCCCCTTGCGTTCGGTGATATCCTGAAATGATGCCAGGACATCAATGACGTCGCCGGACTCATCGCGCATGCAAGCCACGCTGAGATTGACGTAGACCATCTGTTCATCTTTGCGCATGAAGCGTTTTTCCAGTGTGTAGCTATCGATTTCGCCGGCCAGCATGCGTTCGAAATGCTGGAGATCGGATTTGAGGTCGTCCGGATGTGTCAACTCGGCCCAGGTCATTTGGCGCATCTCATCCAGACTATAGCCAAGCATTCTTTGCAGTTGATTATTGGCGGCAACCCATCCCTTGACAGGTGATGTAATGGCCATGCCCACCTGGCTGTGTTCGAAATAGTTGCGAAAACGCGCTTCTTTTTCACGAATACTGTCTTCCATTTCCTTGCGCGCGGTAATGTCTTCCTTGACGGCCAGGTAATAGGCAATGGCGCCGTCAATGGACTTAATGCCGGATATGGAGACCGCCTCCCAATACAGTTCGCCATCCTTCTTTTTATTTAAAAGCTCACCGCGCCATTCATCACCGGCTTTAATCGTTTCCCAGAGCTCTTCATAGACCTCAGAGGGGTTCTGTTCTGATTTGAGAATGCGGGGATTTTGCCCAATAGCCTCCTCATAACTATATCCGGTGACCTGACAGAATTTAGGATTGACATATTCGATAGTCCCATTGAGATCGGTTATAACCACAGAGACGGGGCTTTGTTCGACTGCCTGAGAAAGCTTCTTCAACTCATCTTCAGCCTGTTTGCGTTCGGTAATATCCATGTTGGTACCGATCATCCGCACCGGGCGGCCATCGTCATCCTTGAGCACATGTCCGCGTGCTTCAAGGGTACGGATTTCCCCGTTCGGTCTTAAAAACCGATGTTCACTGATATAATCTTTCCTGCTTGCCAGGGCAGCCTTTATTTCAGATTGGACCCGTGGTAAATCGTCCGGATGAATGCTTTTGACGAAACCTGCCAAATTAAAGTCTGCTTCGGCAGGATCGGTGCCCATAATTTCATGTTGGGCTTCGTCCCAGAAAAGGGCATCAGTTTCAATATCCCAGTCCCAGGTACCGATTTTAGAGGCAGTCAAGGCCATAGCGAGCCTTTGACGGCTTTCCGTCAATTCCCTTGTGCCATCCTCGACTTTTTGGTTAATGGTCCGATTTCGTTGCAGCAGCAATCCGATTAAAGTGACGAAAAGAATGGTACTGCCGATTCCGCCTAATAATGTTAAATTGGCCAGCGTTTCCTGGGGACCTTGGCTGAATCTTTGGTCCATATACCAGGTGATAGACAGGTCCACGCCAGCACTGGCGGTCCGGGTGGTTACCGAATAAAGTGCGTCCGGAACAGATTTACGGATAACATCATGCGGGTCGCCCAGACCGTCAGGCGTCTGAAAGCGTCCTGATATCTCAATCTGCAATCCTTCCAGATTATGAATGTCAAATAAACCTTCGACGATGGCATCGAAATTAACCAGACCGATAATCACCAGCGGGCCATTAGCATCCTGAATGGCCAACACCGCCGGTGAGTAGCGTTGATCGTCTTCAAAAGAAAATGGCGGACCCAGCATAACCCGGTCGGGATTGTCGACGGCAACCGCAATGGTTTGAGAAATTACCGGATGCTGGCTCAAGTCTATGCCCGGTGATAAGGGTCCCAATGGATCATTGGAAAATTCAACCGACCATGATTTGCCGTTGGCTTGGGGGCGGGCTGACACCTTGGCATCAATGAAAAAAGATGAGGCACGTGCTTCCAAGGCATCCGTAGCACCTAAGAACTCAACCTCCGTGACCACACGGGAGTTCTCAAACAGGATCGCCAGGCCCGACAAAGGTGCATAGCTCTCTTCCAGCCACCCTAGAACGGTTGCTGAAAGCCAATGTGCGACTTTGGAGGCCTGCCCTTCCCAGGCCTCCCTGGCATCGCTGCGAAATGCTTCACTTAAAGCGACGGTTCCGCCAATACCACCAATGGCCAGAAGAATCAGCAAAATCCAGGTTAATACAGTTTTCAAACTAGATCTCCCCATGATTTTTCCCGACAGTATAATTAGTGCCTTGTTTTAGAGAGTTGCCTTCCGATAGCCTCTAACAATCATCTTTAAGATAAAATGAGTGTCAATTAGTTATGGATGAAATGACACCTGCTTGTCTGCCTCGGTCAAAAATCTCTGCCGAAATTGGTTTCAAAGCCTCCGATCAGGTCAGATGGCAAGGCATCCCGCGAATTCAAAGCGGAGCGTACACGAAGTACGTGAGCATTTCAATTTGCGGGATAACACCGGCATATGGCCTTAAATGAGGTTTTGAAGCCAATTTTACTCGTTTATACTAAATATTGGCCTAAACCCCCTTGGCGCTAAAGTCGTCGAACTATCCCATTTGCGAATATTGTCACGGTCCACGACCATAACCCTGGGTGCCACGTGCTGATAATAATCTTTTTTCTCGAGAATACGCACCATGACATCCACGGCAATGCGCGCTTGAATCACCGTCAGGTCACTGGGTGCCGCTAAGATGTCACCCCGGCGGATGCCGCGATGTACTCCTGGGCCGTAGTAATAAGATAGAATGGCGATCTTGTCGGTTAGGCCCTGTTTTCTAAGCGTTTTAATCGCGGCCTCAGCTGTAACAGCGGTACCCACAATGCAGTCAAGTTCGTTTGTATGCCGACTGAGCGTCGCCTCAATCAATTTTGACTGGACGGCGCTGCCGGTGTCGCCATATTGCG
>JASJAZ010000139.1 GCA_030066785.1 Desulfobacterales bacterium
AGCTTGTATGCCATCGACATTGAAACCGGCGCGGCAACGCTTCTGACAACCTTGAGTGATGCCACCGAGGCCAACTCTTATTTTGGCGATGCTCTGGCAGTGGTCGATCCGGATTTATCCTCCAAAACGGTTGCCGGCAAGCTGAACTACGCCTCGGAACTGGCCTATATTGGCATTAGCAGCGATCCGGATGCCAATCCGGCCACTCCACCCAAAGGCAAACTGTTCCGGCTGCGCACCGTCGATGCCAGCGGTGATCCGATTTATGATCCAACGTCCTGGGTGCTGGATGTGCTTTGCGATGTGGAAAGACCCGTAACAGCCCCACCCAACGTCACCATCGCGGCTCTGCGCGGTCAGACCCAAGCATACAGAGCCTATATTGATGCAACCGATTTGACCACTGTGACCAATGTACCGCTTGTGCATTTTGGTACCGGCGAATATATGTTTAATGAAGACAAAGAGGATGATAATCGCAGGCAGGCATTTTACGGTATCATTGAACCGCTTGCTATTGCCGCGACATCTCCCAAGCGGTATGAACTAGCATTTGGCACGGTCGATAAGGCTTGGTTGATGGATGTCAGCAGCACGGAGGTGTTTGAAAACGGTATGATTGATATGGATGGAGACGGCACCATCGATTCCACCAATTGGCCGCCATCGGATCCGCTTAACGCCACTACCGGCTTTACCAGTTGGCCTGATGATCCGCCCACGTTTAATACCTGGCTGCAGCATCTGATGGTGTCCGATCTGACCGATACCAATAAAGATCATTTTTCCATTTATCATGGATTCAAATTTGATTTAGAATCCAATGGCGAAAGGGTTATCGGCCAACCCGGTATTCTGGGTGGTGTCGCCATATTTACATCATTTCTGCCGTCCAATTTAGTGTGCGACACTTTGGGGACTTCACGCCTCTATGCCACACACTATTTGACCGGATCGGCCTACTATAAACCGATTTTGGGATTAGATAACACCAATACGATTACCGTTGCTACCGAAACGTATGCGGAATCCAAAAGGAGCACCGACCTGGGCGTGGGCATGAGCGCCACACCGTCATTTCATGCGTCGCTCGGCAAGCCCACGGCCTATATTCAGACAAGTACCGGGCAAGTCCTCGAAATCGAACTGGATACTGTCTATAAAGTATTACCCCCAGGCGTACATTTGCGCTCATGGCGCTATTAATATCAGGATCATCGGCCTGCTCTTTTGCGGGGAGTTGCGCAGGCAATGCGCAACTCCTATGTAATTGACATCCGAGGGCTCAAGACGGTATGATGTAAAGAATTTTAAAAGACGGGTATTTTTATATGCGGAAGTTCGAAGGGGCTGAATATGTGAGTGCTTGTGTGCTGCGATGGATATAGAGTGCTGCACCGCAGATTAACATTCGTTTGTATAAAAAGGCGCAAATAGTATAAATTTATTATGGAAAAGAAATACATCATTATTTTATCCGTTGTTGCGGCTCTCTGGATCGGATTTATGGGTTTCCGGCATCTGAAACAAAAAGATGAGGCCACCGCCCACTTGAACAGGGAATACCGTCGCGTTGCCAATGCGGCCCAAAAAAGTCCCCGTTCGGGACTGTCCCAGATGGGCAAGGCCCTGAAACAGTATTATGCACGGAATAATCGCTATCCGGATAAACTAATTGAGCTTTATCCGGAATATCTGTCGAACAAATTTTTGATTGATGAAATAGACTGGTTTTTTGAATCCAGTGGGGATGACTTTTTTTTAAGCAAAACCGCCACGGTTAATAACAAAAAGTATGTTGCCAGTATCGATAAGTCTATGCGCCCCCAGATTGAAACGGAAGGTGGTGTTTTGCTAGCTAAGGGCCCTAAAAGTCAACAGCAAAAACAAACCAAAGTAATGGATGATTTTGAAGAAATCGAAGTGCCGCTGACCGAGGAAGATTTTTTGGCCGCGCCCATCAGCCCGGAATTTGTTCCCAGGCCGGCGCCCAGAGCAATAGTGACCCGTTCGGATAAAGACCAAAAGCGGATTGTTGCGGTTGAGGATGTCCAAACAGAAAGGAGCACGGTGTCCGTGGTGGGCAAAAAATATCTGGTGTGGCGCGATAAAACTGGAAACCTCGGATTTGGTAACGTCACCTATCCGGATGCCGATAAAAATACCGTCTATGTCACTGGTAAATGGTTGACTTTGAAAAAACTGCCCAGCCAACCCAGCGACAGCGACCAGGCGGAAGTGGCGATTAAAGAGGGTAAAAAAACGGTCGATATCGTAGCCCTTGGCCAGATCAGTCGTTATTTGGCCTGGAAAGACAAAAATGGCAACCTGGGATTTGGCAATGTGAATTACCCCCAAACCGTTAAGCAAACCATCTATGACCGCGATCAGGGGTGGATCGAACTGAAAAAAAAGATGCCCCCGAAACTTGAACCAGTACCCGCTATAAATCAACTTCAACCGGTTAAGAAGCAACCGGATGATATTGTCATGGGCCAAATCAGTCGTTATTTGGCGTGGCGCGATAAAAACGGAACATTGGGTTTCGGCAATGTCAATTATCCTAATGCAGATGGACAAAGCATTTATTCACAAAACGCGGGATGGGTTCCGGTAGCATCCCGCAAACGTCCACAGGGCAGTTTGTCGTCAATTAATACACACGCAAAAGATAAAAAAACAGCGGTGACCGGCAAAGGAATTCTCACCTGGAAAAATAAAGACGGCAGCTTGGGTTTTGGAAACGTAAAATACCCGGAGAAAAATCTTGCGGATGTCTACATCGAGGGATCTTGGCAGCCGCTGGATAAATAATCTAATACATTCGATTTATACGATTGGCTCTAATTAAGGATGAACAAATGCTGAGTAGGCCCTTATCTAATCAAAAAGGATTTACTTTGATCGAATCCATGGTGGTGTGCATTGTGCTGGGTATCCTCTTTCATATGGGGTTAATTGTCTATCGCGACATGAATCGGCGCGGGAAAGACGCCATGGCCATAACGGATGGTCGTAACTTGATCACGGCGGTTGAGATTACCTTCATCAACCTTGAGACTGCTTATTATGATCATAATCCCGTTGATGGCTCTGAAATAGGCACCCAAGATTACCCGTCTGGCACCAGGGCTCCCGTGTTTGTTTTATCATCGGGCACCCGGGTTGAAAGTACGGGGGAAAGCACCGGTTTCGCGGGTGAAGGTTTTTTTGAAGCCGATGTCTGGCATAAGGACGGAAGTAAACTCGGAGGGGTTCCCAGGAAATTTCATCTGTTAATCGACGAACAATTCAACACCATATCTTTGCCGGATAACATTTCATAAAATCGTTCCAGCATCTTGGCGTTCCATTGGCTTGCCTCACTGCATAACAGAAATTTGCCAGATTCTTTTAATCGTGCACAACTGGTCATGATGCGGGCTATTTTCTTGCCATGTATTTTTCCGCTAAAACCAACGCCATACTAAATTATCTGAGATAGTTTCCACAGATTGAAAAGCGCCGCAATTCTGCGGATAGTGCACATGTGATAACGGTGAGTTACGACTGAGCAGATTTGTTGGAAGCGATGCGTGATATGTTCCCGAAACCAATGGTTACTGGGTAGTCAAGAGGTTATTTGACTCTTAGCGCTTGAATCGCAAGATGACACGTTGAATATGGTGAAGGCAATTGTGCTTGACTAATTTAAATTTCCTAATCAGAAGAATCAGAAGGTGCATGCAGGGTTGCCCCGGCGCGGATCGTCCGATCGGAATTGGTTATCAGAACGGTAGCATTGTTTTTTTCGGCATGCAGCACCAATAGTTTGGCATAGTTTACCGGTGCTAATAGGACATCTTTTTTCCCTTTCAGTTTAATACGCGACGCTTCTTGATAATAAACAGCGTAAAATTGTCCCTTCGCAACGCCATTTTGGGTGCCGCGGTTGATAAATGCAATATTATCATCGCCCATAATAAAGGAGTTCTCTTCTGAAGCAATAACTTCACCGTGCAGATCTGGATTGCTGGGTTTGATACGAATTTTCGGTGATCGGGGCGCATACGGCATCAATTGATCACCGATTCGGATTTCTTTGTATGATTTTCTAACGATGGCGATCGCATAATCTGCTTGGCGATTTTGAATCTCGACTACCCCGGTGAGATAATGCTGGGTGCCGATCGTCTCATCGGTATCTTTGTCCTTGTATACTTGGGGTGTGCGATACAGTGTAAAAAGGCTTCCCGGCGTTAGTAGCGCCAAATTATCGGCGTGCGGGTGGATATAAACAATATTACTCTCGCTAATCATGGCCTGGGCGTCTTTGGCCTGGAAAATGCTGCCAAATGGTTCAATCGGCGGGTTTTTAAGAAAACCCACCTGTTCTATTTTAGAAAAGAAGTAATATTTACCTTTTTCTTCTTCTTGCGGTGGCGCTTCCGGCATTGTTGTAGGTTCCGGTATTTTAATTTCTTCCGGCTCAGCAGCAGCCACGATGGGTGCGGGGCTCTCAATTGGTTCCGGCTTTTTGGTAATTTGGGTCACGCCGGATTTATGGTATAACAATATTTTTTCGCCCGGATATATCCAATGCGGATTAGCGATTTGATCGTTTTCTTTCCAAAGCTCTGGCCACAGGTAGGGTGAATCATTAAAGTGTTTGGAAATGCTCCAAAGTGTGTCCCCTTTTTTTACCGTGTAATACAGGCCGGCTTCATGTTCTAAAGCCGTCGGTGTTGAAGACTGAGGCTGCGTATTTTCGTTTTGAGCCCCAACGATGGTGGGAAGCATCGTTAACGCCATCCATAGACATGAAAGACCCACGAGCATGAAAAGTCGCTTTGTTTTCATCAGTATCTCCAAACTCCAAATTAAAAAAGTGACAAATTAACACGATAATGTTGTCGTATTAAATTATAAATAGCCTAATTAACTGAAAATTGTCAAGTTTTTCCAAGTCTTAGAGCTAAAAAAGATTCATGGTCTAAATCAAAAGATGCCAGTTACCGTGGAATCCGGAAATTGTTGCTGTAAGCGGGAGCCTTTTGCGCGTGTTTTAATCATGTTTATTTTTTTGAAGGTTTGCAAAAAGAAAAGCCCCCCTGGATAACCAGGAGGGCTTCAATATTTGCATTGTTGGCAGGATGATTAAGTGACTTACATCATACCGCCCATACCACCCATGCCACCGCCCATGCCGCCGCCCATTCCGGGTGCGCCGCCAGGCATGGCTTCTGATTTTTCTTCAGGTTTTTCGGCAACCATGGCCTCAGTGGTGAGCATTAAAGAAGCGACGCTGCCGGCATTCTGCAATGCGTAACGTACGACCTTGGTCGGGTCAATAACACCGGCGTTGATAAGGTCTTCATATTTGTCTTCAGCGGCATTGTATCCGAAAGCGCCTTTTTCGCCTTTCACTTTGTCGATTACAACCGAACCTTCAAGGCCAGCATTATTGGCAATCTGACGCAGCGGTTCTTCAATGGCACGCATAACAACTTTGACGCCCAGTTTTTCGGCGGCTTTAATTTTGATTTTTTCCAAAGCTGCCAAGGTGCGAACCAGTGCAACTCCGCCACCGGGAACGATGCCCTCTTCAACCGCAGCACGAGTCGCATTAAGGGCGTCTTCCACACGCGCTTTTTTCTCTTTCATTTCGGTCTCAGTCGCGGCGCCGACATTGATTACCGCAACCCCGCCGATCAGCTTGGCCAGTCGCTCTTGGAGTTTTTCACGATCATAGTCCGAAGTCGTTTCTTCGATCTGAGATCGGATTTGTTTGACGCGACCTTCCAAAGCGCTGCGCGATCCGGCGCCATCAACGACAGTGGTGTTGTCTTTGTCAATGCTGATGCGTTTGGCGCGGCCCAGGTCGTTGACGGTCAGGTTTTCTAATTTGATGCCGAGATCTTCCGATACCACCTGACCACCGGTTAGAATCGCGATATCTTCGAGCATGGCCTTGCGGCGGTCGCCAAAACCGGGCGCCTTGACCGCGGCTACTTGCAGTGTGCCGCGCAGCTTATTGACAACTAATGTGGCCAGAGCCTCGCCCTCAACATCCTCAGCGATGATCATGAGAGGTTTGCCCATCTTGGCGACTTGCTCTAAGACCGGCAGCAGATCTTTCATGTTGGAAATCTTCTTTTCGTTGATCAGAATATATGGATCCTCAATCGAGGCCACCATTTTTTCGGGATCGGTCACAAAGTAGGGTGACAGGTAGCCACGGTCAAATTGCATGCCTTCAACCACTTCAAGGGTGGTTTCCATGCTTTTGGCTTCTTCCACCGTGATGACGCCCTCTTTACCCACTTTGTTCATTGCCTCGGCAATAATATTGCCGATGGTTTCATCGTTGTTGGCTGAGATGGTGCCGACTTGCGCAATTTCACGTTGATCTTTAGTCGGTTTACTCATCGCATGCAGTTCTTTAACCGACACTTCAACGGCTTTGTCGATACCGCGTTTAATGGACATCGGATTGTTGCCGGCGGCAACCAATTTCTGTCCCTCTTCGTAGATGGAGCGCGCCAGAACCGTTGCGGTGGTCGTACCATCGCCGGCCATATCACTGGTTTTACTGGCAACCTCTTTGACCATCTGGGCCCCCATGTTTTCGAATTTGTCTTCCAGCTCAATCTCTTTAGCTACCGTGACGCCGTCTTTGGTCACCGTGGGTGATCCCCAAGACTTGTCAATCACAACGTTGCGGCCTTTGGGACCCAAAGTTACAACCACTGCATTCGCCAGTGTTTTAACGCCGTTCAGAAGTGCTTCACGGGCTTTCATATCATAGGTAATCATTTTTCCAGCCATCTTAAATTTCCTCCATTATGTAAAAATCAAAGTTAATTATTTAATAATTCCCAGAACATCGTCTTCGCGCATAATCAAGTACTCTTCACCCTCGATTTTAACCTCTGTGCCGGAGTATTTCCCGAACAAAATGCGGTCGCCTTTTTTGACTTCCAGCGGAATCCGTTTACCGTCATCACCAACTTTGCCGTTGCCAACGGAAACAACCTTACCCTCAGCCGGTTTTTCTTTGGCCGTATCAGGGATAATAATGCCTCCTTTGGTTTTCTCTTCCTCTTCAACGCGTTGTACCAAAATTCGGTCCTGCAATGGTGTTAATTTCATAGCTTCCAGTCTCCCTTTCCTTTTAAATAGTTCTTCAATAAATTTAGGTTATTTAATTCAGCAGTAAAACATGCTGGCTAGTGGGAATGAATATGATTCAGGCTAAAAAATCTTTATGTGTAAAAACTGTCACTTGTCATACGAACATTAACCTTGATGTTAGGTTTTCTACCTTTTTAACCGAACAGCACCTTTTCCGATCAAACCAACCGGTTTAGTGAATAAATGCTTCCAAATTTTAAAGAATAATTAGGTAAAGAAGAAGCAAAAAATTGGTTTTTAAGAAGCCTTGTCCGTGGATTTCTTAGACTTTTTTGATTTTGATGCAGGTGCTCCCTCTTTTTTCTTCGATGAGGTGTTGGAACCTCCCGATTTCTTAGCGTAATCGGTAACATACCAACCTGTGCCCTTCAGGTGGAACGAACTATGAGATACCAACTTGTGAAGTCTGCCCGAGCAGCTGTTACATTTTTTCAGCGGCCTGTCTGAAAATTTTTGCAGTACTTCTTTGATATTGCCGCAATTTTCACATTCATACTCATAAATGGGCATTTGATTACAACCTCCTCCTCAATATGGTGTCGCCTAATGATTCAACCAGACTCACAAAACCGGTCGAGATTTTGATTGGCTTAAATATAGTGTATGTTTTTTGGTTGTCAAGATTTTAAACTGGTTTTTTTTGGGTTAAACACAGCTTGCTGATTTTTTTGGTAAAATAGCGATTTTCTTTGGCAAATAATGTCGAAATATCCGTTGTGCCATGACCGTGAAATAGAGGTGCCGGACTGTCGATTTTGACTGCACCAATAAACTAAAAAAGGCCCCCGGTTAAGTGTTATGCGCTGCGATTTAATTAAAACCATCTACCGGTAAATGCCACTTTTTATAAAACCGAAACACCTCTGCGAGCCCATCGATTTTAATACTTTGTAAGATTTGGTGGGTTTTGCCATGCACCCGAGCTTCTTCTTGTTGTCGTTCATCAGGGGCTGCTTCAAAGTTCTGAAGAAATTCGCTGAAGCGTACGATGTGAATCAGTTCATGGGTAACGATGTACAAACAGAAAGGAAATAGAAAAAGGTTGGGCGAGGCTTTCAAGGCCGCCAATATCGCATGGTCCTGGAAACAGATTTTATAAAAATCGTAACTGGCTGATCCCAGCATGGTATTGTTGCGCTGGCCGACGTAGCGAACAATTTGTGCAAATGGTCCGTGTACAATTTCCTCGGGCGCGAGATCCACGAGGGTCTTGAAATCGTAGCGTCCGCGTAACCATTGGCTGGTGGACAATTTATATGCATTGCTAACCAACTCTTCCGCCAATGCGACCGATTCATTGACCGTTACGATCTGTTTGGAGCTGAAGGATTTTAGATTGTCCATTTTTGCATAGGTATTGATTTGGTGCGGGCCCTACAACAAACGGCAAAGATTTCTGTAGCCTAAAAGCTAAAAAACCATAGCATGCCATTTGCTTCAGATCAACCGGCAGCCAGTGCCCCTGCAGACAACCTGCAAGGCAGAGCTTATGTTATAAAAAAGGCTGGACAAATTGATTTGAATGATGGTAGGTAACGCGCACTTTTAAGAAGCACCAAAGAAAGGGGGTGATCGGTTGGGCAGTGTTATAAAGAAACGTCGCAAAAAAATGAGGCGCCACAAACATCGCAAGCTTTTGGCTCGCACACGGCATCAGAGAAGGAAAGGTAAATAATGTTATCTTTAAGTTCTCGCAAAATCTAAAGAGCACCCGGACCTTATTAGCAATCAAGAGCGGGTGCTTTTATTATTGAATGCCTTTCTCATATCCCTTCAGATATTTCAAAAATTCCGAGTCGGTGGATAAAATCAGCGAGTTGTCCTTGCCCAGAGATTCTTTGTAAATTTCAAGCGTCTGATTGAAGGAATAAAATTCCGGATCAAGGCCATAGGATTCAGCATAAATCTTGGTAGCCTCAGCGTCTGCCTTACCTTTTATTTCCTCGGCAATGCGATAGGCTTCGGATTGAATCTGTTTGAGATCTCTTTGTTTTTCACCTAAGATTTTTTGGGCCTCACCTTTACCCTCGGAACGAAATTTTTCAGCTATCTGTTTACGTTCAGCAATCATGCGGCCGTATACAGCTTTGCGGACTTCTTCCACATAATTAATACGCTTGATTTTAACATCCACCAGCTCGATGCCGAACTCCTTTAGTTTCGGTTGGGCCCGGTTCATAATTTCCTTTGTAATGGCTTGGCGACCGACGTTGATGACGTATGTGGCACGCTGATCTTTTTCCACATCCCCTAATCCGATTTCAGCTGTATCCATTTCGCGATTGCTTTTGCGAACCGCTTCAATCAGGCGATTGGACGTAATCGCATTGCGAACCGCCGGATCGATGATGTCATTGAGTTTAACCATGGCATTAAAGCGGTTATTGACCGTTTGGAAAAAAACAATCGGGTCTACGATTTTCCAACGGGCAAAGGTGTCGACCCAAATGAAAGTCTTATCCAAGGTCGGTATTTGGCCGGGATCGCCATCCCATTCCAGCAGGTTTTTATTGAAAAAATTGGCTTTTTGGATAAACGGTAGCTTAAATTTTAGACCAGGCTCAGTCACCGCCTGGCCGACAATGCGACCAAATTGCGTGACTACGACCTGTTCGGTTTCATCCACGAAATAGGCCGCGTTATAGATAGTGAACACAATGGCCGCCAAGATAACAATTAAATAACCTTTAGATTTCATTTTTGAATGCCGCTTTCTTTGCCAATGTTTAGCAGGGGTAGAAGATTTTTTTGGTCGGAATCAACGATATATTTGGGGCCCAGTTTCGGAAATAAAGACTTTAAGGTTTCCAGATACAGCCGTCGCTTGGTGACGTCGGTGGCTTTGCTGTATTCCGCATATACCTCGCGGAAACGCGCGGCGTCACCTTTGGCCCGGTTGATACGGTCAAGGGAATAACCTTCCGCTGCTTTCACAACCCGGTCCGCCTCACCCCGGGCAGCAGGGATGGCCTTGTTGTAATCTTCTTTAGCCTGGTAAATCATTTGTTCTTTTTGCTGGACTGCCTGGTTAACTTCGTTAAATGACGGTTGCACCGTTTCGGGGACATTGGTTTTTTTCATTTCAAGGTTAACAATTTGAATGCCCGCCGAGGCATCGTTTAATTCGCTTTGTAGGAGAACTTTGGCCTCATCGGCAATTTCTTCGCGCTTATTGATGACCTCGTTGATGCTGCGATCACCCACCACCAACCGCATGGTGGCTTCGGACATATCAATCAGCAACCGTCTGACGTCACGAACTTTAAATAAAAAATCGTACGGTTCCTTAACCCGGTATTGAACCACCCAGGGTACCACGGCCACATTCAAATCGCCGGTCAGCATCAGCGATACGCTGCCAGTCTCAGCGCCGGATGCAAATCTTCGCCGTTCATCAAAGCGCCCGGAGCGAAACCCGAACTCTTCGGTACGAATACCGCGCACGTTGACCTTGGTAACTTTTTCAATACCGACGGGCATTTTGAAATTAAGACCTGGTTCGGCTATGCGTTCAAATTTGCCAAATCGCTGCACCACCCCGACCTCATCCTGCTTGACCGTAAAAAATACGGTGGAACCAAACAGAATGATAATGATAATTACAATAATAATCGGGCCCCCGGGGATTTTGAAAGTTTTGAACTTTTGAAGCAGGTCGTCCATTTGGGGCGGAACCCCGCCGCCGGGTTTTTGCTGTTGTTTAAGTTTGTCCCAATCCCAATTCATAAGCTTTTACCTTGCCCTACGTAACGTTTTTTGTTTCATCAGCAGTAAATATTGCCTGGAATACTCATAATTACAGTGGTACAACATAAGGACTTTATTTGTTGAAGCAAGCCTCATGCGCCGTTTCATCAAATATTCAATTGCATTGCGTTATTGGTGGGCCAACGGTATATAACGATTTTAGCTTGGCTTCATATCTAAAGGAGGCTTTATGGCAAGTCAAGCAAAAAGGGCCGTCGCCTACAACCTTTTATTATTACTATCTTTTTTTGAAGCTGCGATAAATACCAATCAAACGGGTCTGAAATTTGGATTCTTAAACAATGAGTACGCGCAACAAATCCTCGTCTGAATTAACGCCCATTGGCACTATTCTGGGCAAACTGTTAAAGACCTACCGATCCGATGCCAGTGGTAGCCTCAACAAGATCCTTGCCTGCTGGAATGCCGCAGTGGGGGATGCCGTCGCCCAAAACGCTCAACCAGCGGCCATCAAAGATCAGCACCTGATCGTGCATGTCAGCAGTTCGCCCTGGATTCAGGAACTTCAATTTCTAAAGCAGGATTTAATCTTAAAACTAAACCAGGCCCTCAATGAAGAGCGGATTCAAACCATCACATTCAAGATAGGACCGCTTTGAGACATGCCGGCCATTACCATCGACACGTTTTTTAACGGCCGCATCGCCATTCAGCAACACCGTCGCGGCTACCGGTTTTCAATTGATGCCGTGCTGCTGGCCGGTTGTATCGGTTCTTTAAAATCTGAAAAGATTCTGGATCTTGGAACCGGATGTGGTATCATTCCAATTCTTTTAGCCTACCGTTACGCCTCCATTCAGGTTTACGGTGTAGAGGTTCAAGCGGAACTCGCCGCTTTGGCGCGGCAGAATGTGCGGTCTAACGCCATGCAGGATCGCATTCATATATTGCACCGGGACATGAAAGCGTTAACCGCGAAACACACCCGTGGACCCGTCGACATCGTGGTTAGCAATCCCCCGTTTCGCAAAGTTCAT
>JASJAZ010000140.1 GCA_030066785.1 Desulfobacterales bacterium
GTTGTAAATGAACGCACCGTAGAGAAATTGGATAAAATTTAATAATGTTGCTAACCAGCCGTTTAAGACCGCTCGCTGGTGAGCTATCTCGGACGGCGTGATCGCCGCCAATTAACTCCACGTTTTCTGCCCAAATGGGGAATAAAAATGTCCACATCCAAGCAAGTTCTTCACTTAAAAATCTTATGTCCTGATTGTGGTGAGCTTTTACATTATCAACGTCCCAACAAGTCCGATAATAAGTTTTCCTGTGACTGTCTATACTGCCAATCGTGCAAAAAATATAATGATTACATTGCTGATCGATGCAAAGTCTGGGTCAATGTTCAGAGTGAACGACGAAAGCAGCCCGGCTCGATTGGAAAAAAGATATTGAAAGAGTATCAGTTGCAACAT
The DNA here is from genome assembly GCA_030066785.1 of Desulfobacterales bacterium. Classification (GTDB taxonomy): domain Bacteria; phylum Desulfobacterota; class Desulfobacteria; order Desulfobacterales; family JASJAZ01; genus JASJAZ01. The sequence goes on from JASJAZ010000140.1 coordinate 397, forward strand.
CCAGTACAAATAAATGAACAAAACTGGTTAGTGTACGATTTTGGACTATCAGGAAAAGTATATTATTTCACAAATACAAATGAGTATATACTCTCTGACAATAATGATAAAGAAATACAATTTGGCAATGTTAGCGAACTGATTAATTACTTAAACGAAAAAACAGATAACATGCGCCTCAAATCAGTCGGGCTAAAAACCACACCTGTTGGTTAGGCGTGTCGTTAGAGGTAATCATGCCATTTGCGAGAATTGAAGTACGGAAAAGTCGTCCCACGGAAGAGGTCGCTGCGCTCATGGAAGCAGTTTACCAAGCCCAACGTGAAGCACTCAAGGTGCCTGAAGGCGATCGCCAGATCCGCTATATTGAGCACAAGCCCGAGCACTTTGCGGTACCGCCTGGAAAAACGGAAAACTATACTCTGGTTGAGATTGTTTTGTTTCCGGGGAGGACATTGGATGCGAAACGTAATCTTTATAAGTCTATTGTCCGTCGGTTGGGTGAAATGGGCATCGCTCCGTATGATGTTTTCATTATTTTGTACGAGCCGCCCCTTGAAAATTGGGGTATCCGCGGCGGCTTGCCGGCATCTGAGGTTGATCTCGGTTTCAATCTAAACGTCTAAAGCCTCTAACCAATAGGTGGAGCAAACCGCGTTTAGACCGCGGTTTTACGCGTAGGCTGTAAAGGCCTGGGCCGTGTCAGGTCGGCTGATCACCTCAAGCCCTAGCTGCATATAAAATGGAATGACAAACATCAAAAGGCTAAAAAGTGTAATTCAAAGTACAGTCCATCACGGGTTATGTGGCTTGTTCTGCGTGCATCCTCATCTCGGTGAAAAGAGCAAAGACCTGGGAATAAAATCTTGTGCCGTAAATATAATCAAACGAGGGAGAAACATTTTTAGTTATTTAGATGAAAATATGGGCTATATCGAAATTGCATAAACTGCATAAAGCAAGGCGCTCAAGCAAGGATGTGCGATTGCGAGTCGCTTAGCTTGGCGTTAGGCTTAATGGATAAATATAATGAAAAAATTATCAATAGTATTTTCTCTATTCTTGATGGGGTGTGTTGGGGTACCTGAAAACGTAAAACCCGTTGAAAATTTCAATTTAGAGAAATATCTGGGTAAGTGGTATGAAATCGCTAGGTTGGATCATTCATTTGAAAGAGGTTTGACCCATGTAACAGCATTTTACAGTTTGCGGAATGACGGTGGTGTCAAAGTACTGAATCGTGGGTATTCTGCCAAAGCGGGCTCCTGGAAAGAAGCGGAAGGAAAGGCTTATTTTGTGAAAGAATCTAATCTGGGTTATCTAAAAGTTTCATTCTTTGGCCCTTTCTATGGTTCTTATATCGTTTTTGGACTTGACCATGAAAATTATCAATATTCACTCGTATGTGGCCCTAACAAATCCTATTTATGGATTCTAGCAAGAAGCCCGATTATGAATGAAGACATAAAATTTACTCTCATGGAAAAAGCAACAGCATCAGGTTTTGACACAAGCAAATTGATATTTGTCGATCACGGCAAACCGCCCAACAATGCTAATTCAGCCAACGCAAAAAGCCGTGCGGCGGATTAGACGCGTTATACGAAATTCAAATTCAGGTTATCAATGGTTGTTAATTGATGGAGGAATCCACTATGAAACACGCTATATTATCTATATCACTAATTATAGTAACGATATTAATATCTATACCAGAAGCTCGAGCAAGGCAAGCGGGTAAAAGCATGGATCAACAGGAAAAGCTCATCTTTGACTTCAAGAATACAGACGAAATTGAACATTGGCGGATTGTAAATGATAACGTCATGGGAGGACTATCAAAAAGCGAAGTCGTCTTTAGCAATAGCCATACAGTTATTTTTAAAGGAATCGTTTCTTTGGAGAATAATGGTGGTTTTGCATCAATACGCACGGTACCGCGCTCATATGAATTGGACAGCTATAATGGGATTCTACTCCGAGTAAAAGGAGATGGGAAACAATATCAATTTCGGTTGAGAACAAATGATCGCTTTGATGGAATATCATATCGATATAAGTTCGAAACAGAAGTTAATACTTGGATGATAATTATAATACCATTCCATGAGTGTATACCGGTTTTCAGAGGGCGAGTTCTTGAGGGCGTAAAACCGCTTCTTCCTGAAGAAATTCAGCAAATAGGTTTTCTAATATCCAATAAAAAAGCTGAGAAATTCCAACTTGAGATTGATTGGATTAAAGCATATAAAAAGTAGCATGAGTATTTCCCCCTGACAAACAATGATCAAGCAAGCCAAAAAATTTATAACACCCATTTTCGTATAAATTAGTTCACACGACCGCATCAACCAATGCAACTGTGTTAATTTGAGCGAACATTTTAGTTTAGCGACAGTATCACGCAGTTCTAATGCGGTTGCGGCGGGTGATTTAAATGTTGATCTGATAAGGAATTTAAAATGAACAGATCATGAAAAAAACACATCAAAAAAAACGACAACAATTCCTACAAATTTGATTGCACCATGTGGAATGAACTGCCGCCTCTGTTGGGGATACATTCGAGAAAAGAATACATGTCCTGGTTGCCTCAGAAGCGATGATCAAGAAAGCCAAAAATCAAAATGCCGTAATACCTGTAAAATCAGAAACTGTGAACAAATCACTAAAGACAAAACCAAGCAATGTTCCGATAATTGTGATTGTTTCCCCTGCGCCAGATTGAATACATTGGATAAGCGCTACAGAGACAAGTATGAAATGAGCATGATCGATAATCTCAAAATGATAAATGAAATTGGGGTCAGAAAATTCATTAAGAATGAAAAACTGAAATGGATTTGTCCTGAATGTGGTGAAATGATTTGTGTTCATAAACCAACATGCCTTTCTTGTGGTTGTAAATGGCATTAAGACCAAACAGCCCAGCGAGATGGAGCTGACAGGAAAAGCCGGGTGGTTTGCGTAAAGGCCTTGGGTTCTCAAAATATATTGGCCTGCAGCTCATCCCGGGGCGCTATGAAGCACTGGTTGAACAATGTCCAAAGAACAAATCAGCTTTAAAATTATATTTAGATCTCCACAATATCCTGTAATAGTAGTTACAGAGGAAGGATTATACTCGGCATATAACATTGAACAATTAGGCACACTATGCGTTTTTTCTGAGCCCATTGACGCTGATTTTGAAGTAACAGTAATCGATTCGTCAGGGGATGAGTTCAAGTATTTCACAGAGCATACAGCCCTTATGCCTGGGTTTTTGAATAAAAAGTGGACGAAAAAACAAATAATAGAGCTTTACAATAGGAATCTGGTTCCGGAAGATAATGACATCGAATATTCACTAAAGTCAATTTCATCCAAAAAAGTATCACGTATTGTCGGCGAAATATGTGAGTTGTTGAAATCATAAACATTCGCTTGAGCAGATAGGGACAACTTGCGCGGTTTCGCGTTATGGCCTTACTTAGATCGATGTATTTACTGCCTGCTGCTCAGCTCAATCGTAATGTGCATACTCAAATTCAATGCAATTAATTCGGTGTACACAAAAGCTACTTAAGGAAATGAGGGTGCAACCCACTGAGGTTATACCTGAATTTGAGGTTATAGGCGACTGGCATGCTAATTTATTGCGCCTTGAAAGAAGAAAATGTGTGCTGTTTACAAATAGCCAAACACTTTATTCCATTTTTATTCCAGGTTGGCAACGTCCTGATTTTGATAATTTTGATGAGATATTTCGCCAAGCTCTTTTCAGACGACTGCGGATTGAAGTATTTTCCCAGGCTCATATTGAAAAAGTTCTCGAAGAACACCAAACGCTTTGCTTTTCCAAGACCAATAACCGTAGCGTATTAGGTTCTATGAATGATCTAGCTTTTCAAATTCAAACTCACATAGAAATATCAGGGGGATTGGCATATACAGACTTCGATAACCTAAACCATAAACTTAACCGGATTCCAATGGGCGCCATAAACTATAAATACAGTATTGACATGCTAAAGGAAACGATAAGCTAGTTCATCACATAAACCGCTGGAGCAGACAGGGACCACTTGTGGGATTTACGTTGGAGCCAGAAGCAGCGCGCAATATTTACTGCCTGCTGCTCAGTTCAAACGTTAGTGTTCTGTTTGAGATTGCTCCCGAAATCGTTTTCTTTACTATAAACTACGCTTGGGACTTGATGATGGCTACGGCGGCTGTCGTCATTGCAACCGTTGTGTTCGCCTTTTTGGGTTTTTCATAGAGCGTCGAGTTCCTGTATTTCCAATTGTGACGGTCCTCTTAGTTTTCTTGCTGGGTGGGGCTGCTCTTGTGTTCAATGATGCGCTGTTCATAAAAATCAAGCCGACAATTGGAAATTTCTTATTTGCAGGTACGCTTATAATTGGGCTGCTTCTTCGCCCCAGTCTCTTGGCCAGCGCATATGAGGGGCAGGTGTATTTAACAGACAAGGGGTGGATCAGATGGGTATTGTTTGCAATCATCTTGGCATGCGCGAATGAATTTATGTGGCGTACTCAAGATACTGATACATGGGTTACTTTCAAAGCCAGCTTGGCTCCAGTGTCAGTATGCGCCTACATCATTATAACCCGTTTAACCGCCGAGACATATTGGCAGGAGCCCAAGTTTGATACCTAAGGCGACCGGAGTAGGGCGCTCCTTTTGTCGCGCACTATAGCTGCAGCGTTATACTGAACTGTTAAAAATGAAACTCGGTACAGATCGAATATTTAAATCTGTTGGGCAACTTGCATTGGGATTAATGGTTTTCGCAATTATATTTTTCCTTTTTATCCATTGGTATTCAAGGAGCTATAGGGCGTACGTGATTTATGTTCAAGTGAACAGCGAAGATATATTTAACAATACTTTAAACCCCGTTGATCCTCAGATTTTGGATTATGGGCGCAAATATAAAAGTGAAATATTCGACATTGATAATGATATAGATAACGGTGACGGACCCAATGCGGGCAAATTAAGGTGGTATGTTTGCGGTGGTGTAGATTGCGATGAAGGTTGGGAAAGTCGTTTTATTATAAAAGAATAGCGCATAACCTCAGAGGAGCAGACGGTGGGTAGCTCACGGACTTTCGTATGAGGTTGTTCAAATTTGGTACTTATGTGGGCCGCAGCTTACCGGCGGCGTTACAGCCCAGCCTAAACGGAAATACACATGCTCAATAGTTTCGTGCCTCAAAATTTTAAAATTCCTACTTCATTGGAAGCTAAAAAATATCGTCTGGAAACACTTACGCCAGCTGTGGCTGAATTAGATTATGACGCCGTCATGTCTAGCAAGGAGCGGCTTCGATCGGTGTTTGCTGAAAACACCAGATGGCCGGATGATGCCATGTCACTTGCAGATAATATTAAAGATTTGAAACGACATGAAGAAGACTTCAGATCACGTAAAGCGTTTGCATTCACAGTTTTGACACCCACAAGAGACAAATGCATAGGTTGTGTTTATATCGATCCGTGCAAAGCTGTTGATTTTGATTGTGAAGTATACCTCTGGGTAAGGAATGACTATACGGATCTTGACAATGAACTTTATAACCGTGTTCGAGATTGGTTAGTCAATTGTTGGCCTTTTAAGAGAATTGCCTTTCCTGGCAGAGAGATTTCGTGGCAAAAGTGGCAATCTTATTGGCAAGCAATTGATTTAACGCAACAAAAGAAGAGGCAATAAAATGACATACATTACTTTAACAAAAGAAAATATCGACTCAGAGCATATATGCTGTGCCTTTTCCGATAAAAAATGCGCTGAAAGCTATGAACTAAAGAAACAATGGCTAAAAAAGGAATTTGACAACGACTATGTGTTTCGCAGATTGGATGAACGTGCCAAGGTATTTATTGAATATGGCCCTGCTGAAAAAGCATGGGCACCCGTTTCAGCACCCAATTATATGATGCTCAACTGTTTTTGGGTATCCGGAAAATATAAGGGTAAGGGGCACGGCAAAGCACTTTTACAAGAAGCTATAGATGATGCTGGATCCCAGAACAAAGATGGTTTGGTAACCATCGTTGGCACCAAAAAATTTCATTTTATGAGCGATACCAAATGGCTGCTGCGGCAAGGATTTGATGCTTGCCAAAGCATTGCTTCAGGTTTTAGCCTGCTCGTAAAAAAATTAAAAGCGCAGGCCCAAGATCCAGCCTTTAATAAGTCGGTTATGAGCGGCGAATGCCCCCATAAAAATGGATTTGTGGCGTATTACTCTAACCGCTGCCCTTTTGCGGAATACCATGTCGAAAACTCACTGGTTGAAACCCTTCAAAAAAGAAAACTGCTGTTAAAAATAATCAAACTGAAAACGCTCGAGCAGGCTCAAGCCGCGCCAACACCTGCCACGATATTTAGTCTATTTTATAATGGTAAGTTTGTGACAACCAACATCAGTGTTTGCATGGACGCTAGATTTGACAAAATTATGGAGAAAAGCACTTTTGCAAAACACCCCTGATAAAGGCCACACCTATCAGAAGCATTTAATTTTCCGTCTGCCAGGTTAGTTATTCGTTATTTTCAGCACTGGAGAAGCAGGAGGGCCAAGATGATCAAATCAATTGACTATGTCGAGGATGGTGTAAGGTTGGCTTTTGATGGCAAGATCACATCTCAAGAAATTTTGAATGCAAATATGAAGATCATCCATCATGATGATTTCGCATCCATACGGTATCAATTATGGATATTTAGCTCCGTAGAAGATTTCATGCTGAGCACGAATGATATGATGAATCTTGCAAAGCAGGACCAGGCGGCATCTGAAAAAAACCAAAACGTGAAAGTTGCCATCGTATCTGATTCACCCCTCGTCTATGGCCTTGGCCGCATGTATGAAGCCTTCTCGGGCGACAACCCGTGGGAGATAATGATTTTTTATGAACTTAAGGAAGCACAGGAATGGCTTAATCTAACTTGAAGCTATCGCAAAAATGCATCTAACACCCAATAGCGTCGTTGTAATCCTCCTTTGGCAGGGCCGCGGGGCCCTGTCCCGCGAACCTGCATACATACTTCATGTATGCTGCGCTTTTGCGTCGGCTTACGCCTTGCTCTTGGGCGTAATATACTATTTTTAAGACGGCTTCTAATAACGAAATTTCATTGTAGTAAAAGTATGGAATTTGGTAATTTAAACAATCTAGCTATCAGCGTTGCAAAACAAGGTCCCACGACCATCTCCAAGGCAAGTTTTCCCCTCCGGTACGGCAAATATTCAGAAATAAAAACACCCGAATACGAATTCCGATTCAATTTGAATGGCGAAATTAAATTTATCCGTGGGCTCAATATGGATTGGCCCCATCCGGCGGAACAGCTTAAAAGAACAGATGGCAATGATTGGGTGTATTATTCGGTGGGAGATGACAGCAGCGAAAAAGGCCAGATCTCTTGGCTAGGCGAATACTATTTGCCCTGCCTTCCCTATTCAAGCAATTCAATTTGGGAAGTCGATTATTTTGCGAATCCCGGTGTCATGAATGCGTTTGCGGCCTGGTCGCAACTGTATGCTAACCTGTATGGCGCCAAAAAAGACGGACTGCATGCCAGGGCTAAAGACTTGATCAACCAAATTATCAAAAATGATGACCAAACGCTGCACGAACGCTCGCAGAAATTGCAAACGATCAACGCAGGCAGAGTTTCGGTACTGCCACCGGATACACGCCATGTCGATTATGAAACCATTCCGCTGATGATTGCAGACGGCTGCCTGTATCATTGTAATTTCTGTTGCGTAAAATCAGCGAAAAAATTTCAGACACGTTCCCAAAACGATATTATCGATCAAATTAAACAACTCAAGCACTTTTATGGCCCCAACCTTGAAAATTACCATTCGCTATTTTTAGGAAATCATGATGCCCTGGCCTCCGGTGCAAATGTTATCTGCACTGCTGTAAGCGAAGCGAGCAACGCTTTCGGCTTCGCAAGCCAACATGCCAGGACCCCTTTTCTATACCTGTTTGGAAGCGTGGCATCGCTGCTCAAATCGGAAAATGATTTATTTGAAAAGCTGAACCAACTGCCATTTTATACCTATATCAATATCGGGTTTGAGTCGCTGGATACACCGACATTGGAATTTATCGGTAAGCCACTTAACACATCGCGTGTTCAGGCGGCTTTCCAGAAGATGCTTGACATTAATAACAAGTTTGCAAGCATTGAAATTACCGGCAATTTCCTTTTAGGCCAAACTTTGCCCGCTGAACACTATCAATCCCTTACCGCCACTCTAAGCGATGTTCCCGTTTCTTCACATGGTAAAGGCTCTATATATTTATCTCCTTTGAAAGACAGCCCTAAAAAACGGGAATTGCTGCCACAATTTATGCAAATAAAGGAGCAAAGCCGATTGCCGGTTTTTATCTATCTCATCCAACGATTATAAACATGCATTATCAAAACTTTGAACAGGTTAAGCGATTAGATTCAAACGCCTTGGATGCCCTGCTTGCAGGCGGAGATCCTCAGGAACGCGTGTGGGCCGCCTGGGAAATTGGATTACGGCTGGGAAAGAAGGCTTTGCCCGATATCACACACCAAGCCTACGCGGCGCCAGATCCCGGCACGCGGCGACACATGGTGGTGGTGCTGGCCGGTATGGGAAAGCAGTCGGTTTTGAGAACGCTGGCATTGCACGATCCTGATGACGCTGTACGGGGTACATCCATTCAATATCTCATGCATACAACCGATGAAACTGAAACTGGAAACATCGACCTGATCATAGAGTTACTTGAAAAAGATAGATCCCCTATCGTTAAGCACAGCATCTTGGTTAATTGGGATTTTGATCAACACCAAATGCCAGTTGGGTTACTTTTGAATTGTGCTATCAATAAATCTGGAGATGTTCGCCTGGCCGCTATCAAACAGATAGTCAAACAATATGATCCCCATGAAGTGGCCTCCGCTGATATTGTCAAATGCTTAGCCAATCAAATATCCAAAGATATGATTTATATGTTATCGGATTGGCTATTGACAGCAAAATTACACGATATTCTTATCTCTGCGGCAAACAGGGCGCAGCCGCCAACGATCATAATCATACTCGATTTTATTGCAGATCGAGACCTGAAATTTTCGTGGGATCGCATGCAAACATTATCCGGCAGAAAAAATCCGGATATTGATATTCGCATACTTGAAAGTCTGCAAATGGCGGATGATGTCGGTCTGATCAGCTGGTTAGCGTTTGGCGTTGCGCGGGCGATTACTTTGCCCAAGGCTGAATACCATGCGCAGTTTTTAGAACAGCGGAATGCAGCTAATTTTTATCACGTGGCCATGGATCCTTTTCTAAAACTAGTGAAAGAATCGCCTGCCCCAAAAATGGCTGTGTCTGATAAGCAAAATTTTAAAACCATACTGAACCATTTAGAAAATGAACTTGATTATTTCAGCAGCTATGATGATGAAGATTACTGGGAAGATGAAGAAATGAGTTTTGAGGAATATGCACAAGAAATGACCTCTAATTGTGACACCTTAAAGAAATGGCTTCACCTAAACATTTCCCGCCAAACATGATAGATACCCGTCGCATTGCAACCTGGTCGGACCCACAAATACCAGATAAAATCGTCAAATTTATTTGGTATAGCCAACAACATACATTAAGGATGGCGTTTAAAAATTTGAAAGGAGCATTATAGTGGATATTGATATTTTGGGTATTTCTGGAAGCCCTGTAAAAAACAGCAACACTGATCGACTGGTTAAGGCCGTGCTGAAAGCCACCGGTCTTAAATCCGAATTTGTGAAACTCAGCAATATGAACGTCAGGCCCTGCCTTGCGTGTAAGAAATGTGTGCCTGACAACATCTGCAAAGTCAAAGATGATTTTCCGGCGCTTGCTGAAAAAATCAAAAACGTCAAAGCTTTGATCATCGGGGCCTATATACCCTATGGGCAGATAGACGGTTTCACCAAAGCGCTGCTGGAACGGTTCTGGTCGTTAAGGCATGTGAACAACCTGCTGAGAGGGAAACTGTGCGCCACAATTCTGACAGGCCTGATACCGGATATTCTGGATCAGGTCAATCAAGCACTGGCGCTCGAATTAAAAGAATATGAACGCATGGATCTCATCGGGCAATTAAAAATTCAGGGCAACCTTCCCTGCCTGACGTGTGGCGAGGGGGACGAATGTGAGATGAGCGGCGTAAAAGTGCTGTATGGCCCGGATGCCAAAACATCCAATTATGGATATACACGGGTTGAAGATCAGGAAAAAGTGTGGGAGGCTGCGGTAGAAATTGGTCATCTCATTAGCGAACGTCTATAAACGTCGGCCGGGCCACACGCACTAAATAAAATGAAAGGATAGCAAGGAGGATCTACATTGAAAACAAGCAACTTATTTAAACCACTTTCTATTGAAAATCTTCACTTGAAAAACAGAATTGTGCTGGCCCCCATGACACGAGGCCGTGCCGGCGCAGAACGTGTGCCCAATGACCTGATGGCCGAATATTATTTCCAGCGTTCATCTGCCGGACTGCTGATAACCGAGGCGACCGTTATTTCCAAGCAGGGCATCGGCTGGATCGATTCGCCAGGTATCTACACCCAGGAAATGGTTGCGGGTTGGTGCAAGGTCACGGAAAAGATTAAACCAACCGGCACACCCATTTTCCTCCAGTTATGGCATTGCGGCCGGGCCTCGCATAGTGATTTTCATGACGGCCAACCGCCGGTTTCGGCCTCAGCGGTGAAGCTCAATGGTGATTACATTCACACACCGTTTGGGAAAAAACCGTATGAAACACCGCGTGCCTTGGCGGTAAATGAAATTGAAGCAACTGTAGATGATTACCGCCAGGCCGCGCTTAATGCCAAGGCGGCTGGGTTTTCCGGTGTGGAAGTGCATGGGGCCAATGGGTATCTGATTAACCAATTTCTGGATTCAAAAACCAATCTTCGTAACGATCAGTATGGCGGCAGCCTTGAACACAGGTTCCGTTTTTTAAAAGAAGTCATCGAAGCGGTTTTGACGGTCTGGCCACCTGCGCAGGTGGGCGTGCGTATTTCGCCAAATGGTGTTTTTAATGACATGGGCAGCGATGACTATCGAGAGACCTTTCTTTATGTGGCCCAGGAACTAAACCGATTTAACCTTGGCTACCTGCATATTATGGATGGCTTGGCTTTTGGATTTCACGAAAAAGGCGCGCCGATGACCCTGGCTGAATTCAGGCCTGTTTTTAAAGGCGCCATTCTTGGCAATTGCGGCTATACCAAAGAATCGGCCGAGGAAAGAATCGCAGAAGGAAGTGCCGACATGATTGCTTTTGGTCGGCCCTTTATCACCAACCCGGACCTGCCCGAGCGGTTCAAACATAATTGGCCCCTTAATCCGGCCGAGGATATGTC
>JASJAZ010000138.1 GCA_030066785.1 Desulfobacterales bacterium
CGGAAAACAGCAGCCTCAATTCCTGACACCATCTTGGTGGTGGTGGAGACCGGAATATTGGGAAAGATACTGTTGACCGTGTTGGTAAAGGTGAGAAAGGCCGCGTAGCATAGATTCAGGAATTCAAAGTGGTATTGCCATGTCAGGAAGCCGGTGTCGATCAGCTCATCATATTTTTTGAGCAATGTGTAGCCACTGCCATATCCTTTGTTTTCAAAGACGATGGATTCATCTTCCACTTCGGGAAGCTTTTCAAAGGAGATCTCATCCAACCGTTTGAGATTCTCCATCATTTTTGCTTTCCAGTCTTTGTAGTAAAGATCATCCCAATTCTCATAGTAGTGTCCGGCACGCTTCATGAACACCGGCACACGCGCCTCGATCTCTTTGGGATCGGTAACCGGAACCGGGGTGATATAGACGTACCCATTGATGATGCGGTGATCAATGCCCATTGCCGGTGGCACCAGGAAGGTTCGCGAATTGTTTTGCGACAAAGCGATAAACCAGGCCTCGTCCCAAATAAGGTCAAAGGGGCAATGGGGCTCCGGGTAATGCAGCCCGTCGTAGTACCATAAAGAATTGCTTTCATGCTCGGCCCGTATTGGATCTTCTTTGGAAAACTGGTAGTTGTACGGGTACATTCGCTCCCATCCTTCAGTACCCGGTATGGTTGGGACATCATGCGGATTCATAAACTTTGCGGCCATGGTCTTCCTCCTCTCTCTAATTGAGATTTAATCAGTGATAATAAATAAAAGTTAATCAGGGCCAACTATCACGCGAACTTGTTTACCTCTTCTAGAACTTCAATGGACCAGGGCTCATCCTGCAGCTGGCCCCTTCCCAGACGGATCCACAGAACATCTGAATATTTGGATTTATCTTTGGAGACATTGGCCTTGGCAAAGAAACTGCGGTATTTGGTCCGCCGGTCCTCCGGGTTCAAATCACGGATAATGATCTCCACGTTTTGCCGCTCGTCGGGAACCGCGTCAAGGTCAGTCAGGACATAGGTATCATATTCTTTTTGTGCCATTAGGGTTACCTCCTTTGTAACAATAAATATTTCGGATTATTTTTTAAAATAATCATATGTTAAAACCGATCTTAAACCACATTATTTATAGCCGAATTTTTCCCAGTTTGCGTTCACCTTATCTTGGATCTCCTGCGGGTATACATTGTCAAAGGACACCCTGATGGGCAGATCGGATGTCGGCCAATCCAGTGGGAAGGTGCAGTCGAAAAGGGCCTTGGAGCCCGTGCTCGTTTTCCGCTCTGCCGGTGAGGCAAACGGGTTCAACGGCGTTCCCGGCTGATTTTCGTACTTATGGATGTCTTTGATCGGATGGCACTTGGTCGACAGGGCATGGATCACCGCATCCTTACTGTAAATATCGGTGTCCTCGTCCACCACGATGGTCAGATGGAACCAGGGTGAGAGTTTACTTCCGTAGATCAGGTTGCCGATCTGGGTAGCGACACCGGTGTAGCACCGTTTCACGCCAACCACCACCAGGTGATGGGTCGATTCGGGCAGCATGTAAACGCCGGTAATGGGAATCCCCTGGCTTTCCAGCAGCTTGTGCATTTCGAGACCCAGGGAGAAGGAGCGCAGCAACTGGCCTTCGTCCACGGGCATGCCCATGTTGGAGATCATCATGATCGGATTGTTGCGATAGGTGATCGCCTTGATTCGGTAAACGGTTCGCGGGTCCCGCGGTGAGGTGCGGTAGCCGGTGTATTCGCCAAAGGGGGCTTCTTCGATTTGAATACCGGGAATAACCTCACCCTCGATGATAATCTCGGCAGTGGCCGGCACCATCAGATCGCAGGTTTCGCATTGGACCAGCTCCACCGGTTCTCCCATGAGCTGACCGGTAAATTTGTCTTCCGGAATGGGTGACGGCGCGCAGGAAGCCAGGCTGGACATTGGATCGGCGGACAGCACTGCGGCAAACGGCATCGGCTCATTTTTGGGCGCGTACTTGCCATGGAACATCTTGCCCATGTCCGAAAACGGCAGTACCGGACCGACCATGGTCTTTTCATCAAATACCATCATTCGATACATACCCCAGTTGATATCCTGGGTATCGGGATCTTTGGTGACCACAAAATGCCAGGTGGCCAGGTAGCGGCCGCCGTCGCCGCCGTGAACCATGGGCCCGGGCAGGTGAAACAGGTTGGCATCGTCGCCCAGCAGGATGTTATCTTTACAGGGGGCATCCTTTTTATCAATGGTCACAGGATCAATCGGTTCTTCTTTGGTCCGCTTGACATACTCGGCGGCAATATCCGGAATGGAGGAATCGGCATCCATCCCCATGGCAATGGCCAATCGGCGATAGGTGGCCATGGGTGCGCCAAGGCTCTCAAAACCCGGATAGTCTTTGATTTTTTTGAAATAGGGGGAAGGCGCCTGTTCCTCGCAGACCTTTCTGGTAATGGCGCCCATTTCCATATCCCAATCGACCTCTTGGTCTATGGTAATCATATCGCCGCTTTCTTCCAACAACTTCATAAATACACGGTTATCTTTTGGACAATTGTATGACATTGAAAACTCCTTTCTACTTTATAGTTGGTAATAATTTCAAATTGTTACACTTTGGTGGCGGGCCAAACCGGTTCGTTTAGTTATATCTTCTCGATTATCTCTTCCCACTTGCCCTGCGCCTTGAGAATAAATTCGGCCAGTTCTCTGACCACCCCTTTGCCACCGGCAGCCTTGGTAATGTGTACGGCAACGCCCTTGGCCTCAGGTGCTGCGTCTGACGGTGCCACCGGAAAACCGACCCGGCTCATGACCCCCAGGTCAATCATTTCGTCCCCCACGTAGCAAATGTCTTTGTCCTCAAGTCCCGATTCCTTTTCGTACTCATCAAGTTTGCCGATTTTTGCGCCGGTGCCCCAGCGCAGCTCTTTGGGAACATTGTAGACCTCGCCGACAACATCCATGGCTCTGGACACCCTGCTGGTTAGAAAGGATACACCGATACCTGCTTGCATCAAGGCCTTACATCCGATACGATCGACCAGTGAGAAACATTCCGATTTCGTTCCCTCGTCCGAGATGTAAAGCGTATTGTCTGTAAGGATACCATGTATATCCAGGATAACGAATTTGACCTGTTTCGCCAGTTCAACTGCTTTACCTGTATCTGTCATTCTCATTTCTCCTTACTTTTAAAGGCTATTTATACCCCATCTTGGTGACCTTCTCGACCCAATCATCCCACGTGCCTTTAGCCCTGAGAATGAATTCGCAGATCTCGCGGATGGGGCCCCTGCCTCCCGGCGCCGTCGTGATGTAGTCGGCGGCCTCCTTTACTTCATCCACAGCATCAGCCGTTGCCGCAGCAAATCCCACTGATTTCATCGCCGCAAGGTCGGTGATTTCGCATCCAATGTAGGCGGTTTGCGCCACGCTCAGATCGTTTTCCTGTCGAAGCTCGGCCAGCTTGGCGACTTTGTCGGTTACCTTAAAATAGCCTTTATCCAGTTTTAATTCCCTGGCCCGAAAAAAGCCTTCATCCCCGACGGAGGTATTATCTAAAAAAAACACCTTAATACCGTTGGCCTTTAATGACAGATCGCCAAAACCGTCCATGTGCCAGAATCCAAAACGCCGTCGGCCATTCACATCACAATAGAAAGTATTGGGCGTCAGCACACCGTGTATGTCATGGGCAAACAGTTTGACCTGACGGGCCTTCTCACTGGCCTTGGCTTGATCTTTTTCAAATGCCATCCTAATCTCCTGTATGATTTACTTCTGGTCCTAATGCTTTTGATAGCAAAGAATGGGCGTGGAAGATCATCGCAATTCTTCCAACGCCTCTCCCTGTCCGAAAGGGTTGGTTAAGAGTATACCCTTAGAATTTCACTGGTGCCGCCGCTTTGCGTAAGATCGTTAAAATCTTTGAGAATGGCGGCCCGTTTGGGATTGGCCATCCACTCGGCGGAGAATTTGGAATAGGCCTCCAGGCTTTCAAACTCTGCCTCCCAGGTCACCTCATCGCTGGGGCTGATGTACCATTCGTAAACACGCACCACTTCGGGTTCGTTCATTCCCTCTGTCACCTTGCGAAGCATTTCAACAACTTTTGAGGCACATCCCTTCTTGACGATAAACGTTCTACGATTGACGATCATGGTTAACCTCCCTTTGTTCTTGTTTCTAAGTAAGAATAAAATTTTATTCATCACGCTCGGCGTTCTGCCGAACTGGTTGCAACACACCGTTATGTTGGTAAATATAAAAATTCGTACCTGGTATTACCGCTACTCAAACTTCGTGCCGGTTACCAATTGGTCAACTATGCGGCTCATGGCGTCTTTTTTAGCTGTGGTTTTCTTTAGCCTCTCCTTCTTTGACCATACGGATTCAGGGCGTACTTGCAAAATGATAATGTTTTGCGGAAAGGGGAGGTCCGCATCGATGGCAAATTCGATATCATAGGGTTTCCCATAATAGCGGTCGATGGATTTGGCGATGCGACACACTTCCATGAGTTCGTCGTTGGTAATGCAAATCTGGCCACGCTGGTCTTCGGGCACATCGACGGTTTTGATATCGCTGCCGTCATCCTCGTAAACGCACATGCACTCTTTGCTGCCCATATTGCAGGCAACAATGTCAAAAGTGATCTTATCCACAAGATAGTTGTCAGGCGTTACCATACCGCTGACCACCGCTTCGCCGAGCCCATAACTCACATCAATGGAAATTTTGGATTTATCGCCATCGAGCGGATTAAGGGTGAATATAATTCCCGACAACCTGGAATTGACCATTTTGGGGATACCGACGCCGATGTTGAGTAGATAACCCATGTCTTTGTTCATACGGTAGGTGATGGCTTCTACGAAATAGGCGCTTGCCCAGGTCTTTTTGATATAGGTTGCCAGGTCCCGGTCTCCGCGAATATTGAGGTAGGTTTCCATCTGCCCGGGCATGGAAATGGCTCCGCTGGAGCGCACGGCCACCGGTACATTCTCCGTGTTGGCTAGCTCGCAGAGCTTTTGGTATTCGCTGAACACCTCATCGGTGACCACAGCCGGTATCTCTGCATTCTCAATGAGATCGATGGTGAACTTGCTGGCCTGCAAACTCTTTTCGTAAGTAACCTGGCCCAGGCTTTTAATGTATTTTTCAATCTCCGCCTTGATGCCGGTTTCCGTGATAAAGAGGTCATTGGCGTGAATGGTCAAAGCAAACCCCGGGCAAACGGGGATATCCGCTTTGAGCATTTCTCCCAGGTTGGCATTCTTCTTTCCGACAAGTGGATAGTCATTGCCCTCCAACTCATCATACCGGATGGTGATGCGCTTATCTTTCTCGACCATTGTTATCGCCCCCAATCCTTTCATTTACATGCAATGAAAGATGTATTTAATGGATATGTGAACACTTGCGCACTCGTTGCCTTGCGGCAAGGATCAGAGTCTGTACCACCGCGGCTGTTCAAACCGCTCGGTGGTTCGTATGATGCGTGAGGAATAATGATGCACATACTTGCGGCGCAGCTTTTCCGTCACCTTGCGGAAAACCGGATCATCCAGAAGACGGCCCACATCCACGGAACTCTTCAAGGTCAACTCAGCAACAATATTGCTGATACCGCCCAAGACCACATTCCATCCGTTGGTGACCTCAAGATAATCGATCTGCGCTAGTGCCGGCAGATATTCCTCGACAATAAAGTCTGCATAGGCTTTTCTATGACCAGGCAGTTTGTCGTAGTATTGAATATACTTCCAGACACCCTTCTGGATCTTGTAGTCTTCATCCGTAACCCTGCCTGTGGATAAAAGTATGCGATTGCCGTAGTTGGTAATGTATTCCAGCAACTCTATGATAAGTTGTTTGAATTCCTTTGAAAAAAAAGCTTTAAATAGGCTCTCGATATCCTTGGCGGTCTTGAGGGATATGATGCGCGGGCCAAAGCCCACCTCTACGTAAAACCCTCCCACGGACGTAAGCCCCATTGCGTTGCCCCGGGGAATAAATTCGTTTTCAACGAATTCTTCGTATTCCTCTTCTTTTCCTCGAATAATGTCCCATTCCTGGGTAAGCAAAATTGCCATGTTATCCCCTCCCTTGTACTAGCGGGTTTATCAACGAGCATTGGCGAGAAGCGGCTTCCGTACTAATAACGAGAACCCCGATCCTCATTCGCTGCATGGTATTTTTTCCATCGGCAACATTAAGGTTAATCCAGGCCCAGTTCTTCCCAGCGGTCCTTGATTCGGTCCAGCACCTCATCCGTCATTTTGACCTGAACCGGTTTTTC
Organism: Desulfobacterales bacterium; assembly: GCA_030066785.1. Taxonomy (GTDB): domain Bacteria; phylum Desulfobacterota; class Desulfobacteria; order Desulfobacterales; family JASJAZ01; genus JASJAZ01. Next base: position 6,303 of record JASJAZ010000138.1, read on the forward strand.
TTCCCACTCAAACGGGAAGGTGGCGTCCATAATGATGCGGGACGTGATGAGCTTGTTATCATCATGACTCAGTGCCGGATCCAGGGGGGTAGACCGTCCGCGATTAATGATCTGAGTGCCCCGCAGCGGATCGTAGCGAGTCGCCAATGCCCACCAGACCCTGGGCAGATCGTCTGCGCGGATATCGTCATCTACGATAATGAGGCCTTTTAGACCATAGGTGCAGGTGTGGCTGGCGATCACCGCCGCTGCAATCTGATTGGAGTGCCCCGGGTACATCTGTTTTACCGAAACGATGGCCCAAAAACGCCCGCAGGCCTCCGGCGGCATGTAAACCGATTGGATGCCGCGCATTCCCATGCGGGTCAGCTCGGTCCACAATGTGGCGTTGCGTACAAAGGCCAGCATCATATGGTTGTCGTTCACCGGACGACCTACCGAAGCGGCCAGTAAGATGGGATCGTTGCGATGGTAGATGCGTTTGACATCAATGGCCGGTTTTTTAATGGTTTTGTATAGCTCGTCTGTATAAAAACCCGTGTATTCGCCGAAGGGCCCTTCGGGGCGGAGATTATCCCCGTCGATATATCCCTCCAAAACGATCTCGGCCGTGGCTGGAATGGGCAGTCCGGTCAATTGAGCTTCAACAATTTCAACGGGCTCACCGCGCAGCGTGCCCACCACGTCGTATTCGCTGGCATTTTCCACCATGGCGCTTCCGGCCAGCATTAAAAGGGGATCACACCCCACCACAAGGCAGATCGGCATTTTCTTGCCGGCCTTGCGGTATTTCTGCAGGATGCGATCGCCCCGTTTGCCCTTCAGAATCTGGGCGCCAACGGTTTTGTCATCCAAGACCTGACTGCGGTAGGTGCCTAAATTAATCTCATTGGTTTCCGGATCTTTGACAACCATGAAACACGCTGTTCCGATGAAACGTCCGCCGTCCTTGTCATAGAATTTGGGCGAAGGCAGCTCATTGACATTGACCGCATCTTCTTCGATGATGTTTTCAAAAATCGGCCCGTCCTTGACCTCTTTGGCACGCGTTACCTCACCAATGGACATCTTCATCCATTCGTGACTCAGCTCGGTCATACTGAGGTGGGGCGGCTTGCCTAAAGCCATGGCTAGGCGCTTGGTGCTGCTATAAGCACCGAAAAAGACAGAGCCCTTATGGCCTTTCACGTTCTCAAACAGAACTGCCCGGCCGTCTTTTTCTTCAATCATTTTCGAAATATGGGTCATTTCCAGATCCCAATCCACTTCCGCCGTGATGCGTTTAAGGTCGTTCTCTTTTTCGCAAAGGGCAATAAAATCTCGAAGATCCATAAGTATCATCCTCCTACCTTGTAAAAATTAGAAAAAAAGATAAACGATTCATATGCCTTTAAGCCCACCTCGACAAAGCGAATGCAGTGTTAGCATGCCAAGGCGAAGGAAACTCGTTAGGTACTGCTCAGGCAACAGTTACTGCTGTTTATGACTTCGGTATCGCAAGATCATTTGCAAAAGAAAGACGTGTCTGCTCATGCCCTTTTATAATTGTGGACTTCATCATGTCAAAATCATTATTATTATGGAAGCCATAACTTGAGCTTATGGATATGATCGCTTCACCCCGACACTGTTTCAGCGCTGTGATGGCGTGATACCACGGGTACCCGTTTAAGTTCATTGATGTTGCTTGCACCAACGAGAAACATAGCCTTTTTCAATTCTTCACCCAGAATGGTCAAATATGCCACCACATCGCGGTGCGACTGCCGAGCTGCTTGAAGAAGGGGTAAGGCAAAGCCCGTAAGGGAAGCTCCCATGGCGATGGCTTTGGCGCACTCAACGCCGGTGCGCATGCCGCCGGAGGCTATCAATGGAATGTTTACGGCCTGTCGGCATTGTCGCAGGGATTCTGCGGTTGGAATTCCCCATTCACCTAAGGAATGTAAGTTTTGAGTGCTGCGATAGGATTCTACTTTCGTAAAAGAGGTGCCCCCGGCACCCGCGATATCCAGGCAAGCCACACCGGCCGCTGCAAGATATTGGGCGGCCTGGCCGTCAATGCCACAGCCGGTTTCCTTCACGAGGACAGGAAAAGGGGTCTGTGCGCAAATCCGTTCGATGTTGGCGAGCACATTCCGCCAATCGGTATCTCCTTCCGGTTGGCACATTTCCTGGGCCGCATTCAAGTGGACCGCCAAACCATCACCACCAATCTTATGGACCATCGCCACGATAGCCTCAGTTTTCAGACCAGCGAGTTGCGTCGCGCCGATGTTGCCTAGCAGCAGGATGCAAGGCGCAGTCTCACGGATCTGATAGGTATAGGTGATTTCGGGATTATCCAACATTGCGCGCTGGGAACCGATCCCCATGCCGATGCCGAATTCGGAGGCCGCGCGGGCCAGATTTCGATTGATTTCAAAAGCTTTTGGTGACCCGCCGGTGAGTGCTTCAATGAAAAAAGGAAACGAAAAGTGTTTACCGAGAAATGTGGTGGATGTGTCGATATCGGCAAGGTTGAGTTCCGGCAGGGCCTTGTGAATAAAATCGTACCTCTCAAATCCGTTTGTTTTGCGAAAAGACACATCTTTGTTAAGGCAGATGGCGATGTGCTCATCCTTGCGCTGGGAAGTGGCCCCGATTTTTCCGGCGAAGGGTTGGGAAGATTCTCCGGATTCGGCTTCAGCGGCATCTTTGCATGATCTTGGCGAGTTTGGAGCTGCGGTCCTGCTCCGGCAGTTGGCGGCCGGCTGAGCCCGATGGGGCATCATTCCGAAGCTCATTTCTTTAAGGGCGGTCATATTTTCACCCATTCCATCAACTTCAAACCATAGGTCTCAAAGTTGGTATCGTTGTCAGGATTGCTGGTGATAGGGCGAATCTTTCGAACACCCAGGTCCAATAGAATTTTCGCGCAGATCCCACAGGAAAAGAACTCTCGTCTCAACATGTGTTCCTGAGAAATAGATTCTTGATCCATCTCTTTTTGGATGGCACCGCAGCCCTCGGGATTATTTTCAAAATCGATGATACCGTCCCGGCGACGTATGTATAGAAGAATTCCTTTACCCGTCGTTGTGATGAGTTCCCTTGCGCTCTTCAACTTGCGGCTGCAATCACACAACTGGGACCCCATGAAGTCGCCAAGAAAGCATTCCTTGTGGATCCTCACTAAAACCTCATCCTCGGCAGTGATATCCCCTTTAATCAGTGCAATGTAGGTGACATCGGGTGTCACTTTCGAAGCATAGCTTGCCACTGTCAACTCGCCCTTTGCTCGCGGCAGTCGATGCTTCTCGGATACCTGATAGACGAGTGCTTCCCGGGTTATACGATACTGGATCAGAGCAGCGATGGATACGACGTTGATGCCGAACTTTTTGCCGAATTGGATCAGTTCCGGCATGCGCGCCATGCTGCCGTCGTCATTCATGATTTCGCAAATAACGCCGGCGGGATCCAAACCGGCCAATCTGGCAAGGTCAACGGAGCCCTCGGTCTGTCCCGGGCGGACCAATACACCGCCCGGGCGTGCCCGCAGTGGGAATACATGTCCAGGACATACGAGATCATCCGGCCGAGCCCCTTCAGCCACAGCGGTAAGAATCGAATGGGCGCGGTCCTGGGCGGAAATACCGGCCGTAATCCCTTCAGCCGCATCGATGGAGCTGGTAAAGGCTGTAGCATAGGGCGATTCGTTCTCCTGCACCATGGGTTTAAGTGCTAGAGAGTCGGCCTTTTCTTCGGTAAGCGATAGACAGATCAATCCCCGTGCATGGGTGGCCATGAAATTGATGATCTCGGGCGTCACCAGCTCTGCCGCACAACACAGATCGCCTTCATTTTCACGATCCTCGTCATCCACCAGAATCAGCATCTTTCCCTGGCGAATATCCTCGACGGCCCGTTCTACAGAGACAATCCGGTCGGTCATGGCATATCCCCTGCTCAGCTTAAAGATTTTGGAAACCTGTCCGGTAGCCCTGTTTTATTGCTTCCAGGATGCTTGGGCTGCCTGGTTTCCGATACACCGGTATTGTGGTTTGGCCCGATGGTGCCATTTATTGCGGCCTGGGATCCTTGGGGGGCGGGTCAGAATAGATGGGGTGGTAGCTCAACCCCTCAGGCCACTCTTTTGCCATATCCACGCCCTCATTTTTTTCTTGGGCGGCCATGGCACTTTCGGTTTCGTAACTTCCCCAACGGTGAAACAGGTTATGTTCGATGTGAAATATATCCAATACTTTGCCCACGAGATGGTTGATGATGTCATCAATGGTTTGGGGCAGGCAGTAGAATGCCGGTACCGGCGGCAGAATTGTGGCTCCTAAATCGGCGGCTTGCATCATGAGCCTCAGATGGCCTTTATGAAAGGGGGTTTCTCTGGCGACAATGACCAATTTGCGCTTTTCTTTGATGGTGACATCGGCCGCGCGAACCAGCAGATTATCGTTATAAGAGTTTGCAATACCGGACAGGGTTTTAATGGCACAGGGAATTACCACCATGCCTTCGTTGAGAAAGGAGCCGCTGGCGATATTGGCCCCGATGTTTCTATTATCATAGCAGGTGTGGGCCAATGATTTTACCTGTTTCACGTTCCATGGCGTTTCCATTCCAATGGTTTTTTGGGCGGCTTCGGAGATCACCAGATGTGTTTCGATATCCAGCTTGGAAAGAACCTCAAGCAGCCGAATACCGTAAATGGCTCCGGTTGCACCGGACATGCCTATAATTAATCTTTTCATTTTAGCCCCTCTGATTTAAGTTATTGATAATGTATGGCAATCGACTTTGAATCTCTTTTGGAAACCGTATCTTTTCAAAGCCTTTAGTGCTGGGTCGTGTGGCATCCATGCCGATCTTGGAGGTCATGAATCCCCCTTCGATTGAAGGGTCAATGGGTTGTCCTTTCAATCCGGAAAGGATGATTAAATCCCTATCCGCCTGAAATCGTGTGGCCAAAGCCCACTCAACCTCCATTGGGTTGCGAATATCCACATCCCCGTTGACGATCACAGCCTTTTTAACGCTGGGAAAGGTAAGCGCCATGGTCACCGCCCGGCGAATCTCTCCGCGATCATCGTTTTCTATGGACATCACCAGATGAGAACCAGAGGTTCCGGGAACAAGATGAGTGTCCACAAGCGAGGGAAACTCACGCTTTAATTTTGGGATTATATTGAGACCATGACCCAAGGCCAGCAGTTGATCCACCTCAGGTCCGCGGGGCAGCAGGCCATGGTATATTGCATCCCGGCGCATACTGACGGTCTTGATCTGAATCGATGGGCTCGGAAAACTCATGTAGTATCCGCTTACCTCTCCCAAGATGCCCTCTTGTTCACCCTTTTTTGGATCAATGTAGCCTTCCAGCACAATTTCCGCATAGGCCGGTATTTCAACATCCACGGTTTCGGCATTAATGGTGGCCACGGCCATTTCCATCAAACCGCCCACAGTGGCCAATTTGTCGATCCCAACGGGGCTCTTGAGAATCGTGCCGATAAGAATGGCAGGATCCACCCCAACGGCAATGGCCACTGCCATCCGACTCTCTTCCTTCTTATGAAAGGCATAGATATCCGATAGGGGGGGATTTAACAAGGAGATGCCTAGGGTTGCGTTTTCCCTGATCTCGATGCGGTGCAGACCCCTGCCGACAAT
>JASJAZ010000135.1 GCA_030066785.1 Desulfobacterales bacterium
AAATAGCCAAGGGCGTCGCGGCCTCGTCCGAATTTACGGAGGGCGAAATACGCCACGGTACGCTGGCACCACGAGTGCCGGAACGGGGCGATCAGGCGCAAATACCTCGCCTGATTGATGCGACCGAGGGCATTTATGAGCCATAGATAGTCGGTCCAGCGCGCCCTTGCGTCCAGTAGCGCGAGGATGACCACGGCCGCCAGCGGCGCACACAGCCACTGCGGGACTGTAAACGTCGCGGCCGTGCTGCCGGAGGCGACCAGTAAAGATGGGTATGCAACGAGAAGACGGTTCATTCCTGGCTCGGCTCCTTGCGCATGCCGCTGTTGGTTGGGATTGCCCAATTCTACACCGCCCGGGGAACAGTCAAAAACTTGCTCGTTAATGCGCCGAAGGGACAATCGAATATTGGATAGTTTTAATCCTTTGTCAATGCTATTCACCAAGAATCAATCGTTTCCCGGTATGTCGACATGCTTTGCTGCCGCGATGGTTCGCCATAGCCGGTATATACCAAGGAGCATTACGGAAAGTTGTCGATCAAATTGACCTATTTAGCGGTCACAACCCATCCATCGCTCAGTTAGTTATTTCTGCCCCAGCAGTCATCACATTCAGATCTCATTGAACCATCAGCAGACCGCCTCAACCAAAACCGCCATGAACGATTCGGTCTGAAGGCATCATTTTATGCCAACCTGCTCTTGACCTTCGGGTATCCAGGACCAATGTTTTGTTTTCATACATTGCATCTAAAAGGCAGGATAACGCTATGACGCCCAGCAACACACAAAACCGACCGGAGGCCGGGTGGAAATTCGATAATACCTATGCACGGTTGCCTGAGGCTTTTTATGCCCGGCTGAATCCCGTACCGGTGCGCGAGCCGAAACTGGTGGTTTTCAACGAAGCCCTGGCACAGGCCTTGGGTCTGAACCCCGCTGACCTGAATAGCGAGGAGGGCGCCGCCATTTTCGCTGGCAACAGGCTGCCCGAGGGGGCCGAACCGATCGCTCAGGCCTATGCAGGGCATCAATTCGGCTATTTCACCATGCTGGGCGATGGCCGGGCCATATTGCTGGGCGAGCAGGTAACACCGCAAGGAGAGCGCTTTGACATCCAGTTCAAAGGCTCCGGCAAGACCCCCTTTTCGCGCAACGGCGACGGGCGCGCGGCCCTGGGACCGATGCTGCGCGAATACATCATCAGCGAAGCCCTGCACGCTTTAGACATACCCACGACCCGCAGCCTGGCGGTGGTGACCACGGGGGAGCCGGTTTTTCGTGAAACCACCCTGCAGGGGTCAATTCTTACCCGCATAGCGGCCAGCCACATCCGCGTGGGCACATTCCAATATGTGGCCGCCAGGGGCAAACCCGACGAGCTCCAAACGCTGGCCGATTACACCATCCAACGCCACTTTCCGGATCTGGCCGGAGACGAGAATCCGTATTTTGCCCTGCTGGGAGCTGTCATTAAACTGCAGGCGTCCCTGGTGGCCCGCTGGCTGATGGTGGGCTTTATCCATGGTGTTATGAATACGGACAATATGGCCCTTGGCGGTGAAACCATCGATTACGGACCCTGCGCCTTCATGGACGCCTATGATCCGAATACCGTATTCAGCTCCATCGATCACAACGGCCGCTACGCCTACGGCCGTCAGCCCCAGATCGCCCAGTGGAACCTGGCCCGGTTTGCCGAGACCCTGTTGCCGCTCATGCATGCCAATCAGCAAGAAGCCCTAACCATGGCCAACCAAGCCATCGCCGGATTTCCCGACACTTTCCAACATTACTGGCTGGCGGGCATGCGGGCCAAACTGGGACTGCTGAATGCGGAAGATGATGACGGCACGCTGATCAAGGACCTGCTCGATGGCATGCATAAACACGGGGCGGATTTTACCAACACCTTTCGCGACCTATCATCCGGCTCCCTGCCGGAGGCCTCCGTGTTCCAGACCCCGGATTTTAAGCAGTGGTTTGAGCGCTGGCAGGCCCGGCTCAAACGGCAACCCGATTCCAAAGAGGCCGTTCGCCAGTGCATGAAGACCCACAACCCGGCGGTGATTGCCCGCAACCACCGGGTGGAAGAAGCCTTGGCGGCAGCTGTGGAGCGGGCCGATTTGACGGTCATGGAAGAACTGCTGGGGGTTCTTTCCCAACCCTTCCAGGACCCACCGGAAGAGGCCGGCTATCACCTGCCGCCGCCTCCTTCCGCCGAGCCCTACCGAACCTTTTGCGGAACGTGAACCTATCGAATGCAGTTTTACCCCTGTTTTATGGCTTAGATCCATCCGCTATCTTGTAAATTTCCATGAGGCAACCGGCAAAATCCCTCCGATATTGACATTTTCCCCCTAAGCCATCAAAATCTTATGGCATCAATCAACTATCTGGAAGGGAGCGGAAGCAGCGTGACGTCCATCGCCGAAATCGCATTGCTGGAAAGCATCGGACATATCACCGGACTATTGAAAGGTAGCACGCCGTTGGGGGGTCGTAAAATCGAAAACGGCCCCCGTGAGACCCAGAATATCATCGCCGATTTTTTCCAAACCGTTCTTGAACAAAAAGAGGCCCGTTCTTCCAATCCCCTGCTGCCGGTATTCGATGACATCCGACAAGCGTTTCGTGACACCTACACCGGCAAAAACGAGGCCTTTTTGAAAAAACGCCTGTCGATCTTGCGCACGGCCACAGATCCGAATGTCCGGGCCCGGGCAGTGGCTGAAATCTGGACCCCGGAAATCGCCCTGCCGGATGAAGCCATCCTCGCCAAATGGCAGTTATCCCACGTTACCGCCAATTCGCAGCCGTATCAAACGCATGAAGTCCTACTGCAGCTAAACGCCCTCTATACCCTGCCCCAGGCGGTTCCTGCAAATCTGCCCGATGCTGTCCAGCGCAAATGGCATCAAATCGAGGGCGGGGATGATGAAACCGTTTTCGACTACGACCACCCGGTACCGCTTTTCTGTGACGGTGAAGCCCATGAGCTGATGGTCTGCCTGCGGGAGCTGAACAACGACATCGCTTTTGAGAAAAGCAAGAAAGTATTCAAGCATAATTACCGGTTGCCGGTCATCATTTCGGTGTCCGTGACCCATTTGCGCATAGCGACGGTTTGCGACCGGTGGCTGCGCCATGTCCTGGCCCAAGAAGCATTTGACCATTTAGAACTGTATATGCTCACCGATGAAAGTGCAGAAAATATCAAAAAGACTGTTGGTTTTTTCCCAGCCGAACCGGCGGTTTTCAGTGTACGGGGCAGTTACGCCAATCATTTTAACGCCTTGAAGTATTTTCAGCTGGTTCTTGCGAAAACCCACGGCATTCGGGCGGGATTTAAAATCGATTCGGATGAGGGCCTCCGTTCCCGGGAGCTTTTCGAAGCTACCGGCAAAACCTGGTTTCAAACCCTGTGCCACAAATACTGGGGCGGCACGGCATTGGATGCGCGGCAAGAACCGGTCTATCTGGGTATCAACGCCGGAGAGTACATCAATGAAAAAGACATCCGCGCACACGGTTACGCCAACTGCCTGCGCAGGCCGGATGTTACCTTTGACGGCAATTACATCGGGCCGGATATCTTTTTCAAAAAAGGTGTGGCGCACGCCCGGGCCACTGACCTGTATAACCGCGCAGGTAAACGCTTGGAGGATTTTCTTTCCCATCCAGTGGTCAAGGGCGGTGGCTATGGCATCGACAACGCCGCCCTGCGACAATATGTGCCCTTTACCTATTCACGGGTGGGCCGGGCCGAAGACCAGCAATTTTACATGGCCGCCATGGCCAAAGGCAATCGCGGCATCTTTACGCCGGATCTCCGAATAGCGCACTATAAGCAACGCGTGGCGGCATCGGAAGGCGCAACCGAGGCCACCCGTTTTCTGGGCGATATGTTTCGCCTGGTAATTTTCAACGACATTGTCGATTATCTGGGCGTGAAACGCCAAGTGGATCCCATGCCGGGTGTGTTTGCCGGATCCCTGGCCCGCATCCAGGCGTTTTGCAGCATTGTGTATAAAAGCTACGCCTACCTGGCGGAAGGCAAGGTGGAGATGGGCGAACTGATTTATAAGCGCGGCCTGGCCGAACTGCAACAATTATCCGCAGAGATTGATGCCGGCAAGATCCGCTCCGGATGGCAATCAGAGCAGACTGACTGGGAAGGCTTCGTCCACGCTGTCGACAGCGCAAGCCGGCCGCAACTTTCCGATGCGGTTCGGAGTATGGCGGCAAACTGAGCCAAACAGGGCGTCATAACCGTGGCATCTCTTAAATATCCCAATCCAAGCGATACTTATGATCAGGAAACTGATTGGGCGGCGGACCGCCTTGGGTTTCAATTACATGGTTCCGTCAAACAGGAGGAGACGACATGCAAAAAGATTTTCATTATTACGCTGTATATCAATTAGCCAAGCTTGCGGGATTCAGTATAAGCGATTCAGAGACGATTGCCTTTGCGTCGCAGTATGTCGACGACTCCACCGAGAGTGAACCGATTATGCCGTTTCCCGATCAACATTTTGATACGGTAAGAACGGCGCACTACAATTTAGGCGCATTTGATTGGGATGTTCAAAAAAAGATTTACATGCCCTTTCATTTTCTTCCAACAGCCATTCGATGGCAAGCGCCCGCTAACTTTTCATATTGCACCGCACCGGCCCGGGAAGGCGATCATACGCAACTCTCACATATGCTTTTCGATGCGGCCGTCAAAGAAACCAATAAACGATTCAGATTGATTCGAATAGGTGTGGCCATTCACACCATTGCGGATACATTTTCACACTTCGGTTTTTCGGGTCGGCATCATGACGAAAATAACGTCGGTAAAATCTGGCATGCTAAAAAAGACGGCGGTTGGGATTTGCAATTTTTTGAAAGTGTCGTTGTCGATATGTTTGTGCCAAGAATCGGGCATGTTGAAGCATCATCAAATCCAGATTATCCCTACCTTAAATGGCGCTATACGAATGGTAATGGCCGTCGCAAAACCCGCGACAACCTGAAATATAGCTTAAATGCGGTTAACTATATTTATAAGCGACTTAAATCCGCTAAAACCCCAGCCCTCCCGCTGACGGAACTAGATCAGGATCACCCCAATGATTACAGACAAATAAAATCGCTTTTGGGAAAAAACGGCAGCCTTGACAGACGCATAAAGCGCTGGAAGAGGTACACCAATGCCACTGAATACAAAAAAGTAGCATGGCGCCAAGCCGCTCTCAAAGGCGATGTTAAATGGGATGATATGTCACCGTCGGAGCGAAAAATTCATACGCGGCGGCTGGAGGGTAAGGTCAATTTTGATAATTCCAAATGGGCCTATTTTCATAGAGCCGCTTTAAAGCAAAGAGGCCTTGTGCGTGGATGGATAAATTAGGTTACGGGGAGACGTCTTTGACCAAAACAAATAACCAAGGGGATCATCCGGTCTATGATTGACCTCGGTTGCATACCTCGACCTACAGAACAGAGCACTTGTAGGTTTTATTGTCCGTTTTCGCATGACCTAATAAACCATCAGCAACGTGTGAGCGTCGGTGATATCTGCTGCAAGATGAAAACATCAGAATTATGTCAATTCGCAGGTCTCGAAAAGAGGGGGTCGATATTTATGAAAGCTGATTGAAGTGTGACGGCCGCCAAGGTTTGGTCATCGTGATAAATAAATCATTTATTGCCTTGCTATTGTCCAGAATCGGGATTAATATAGCAGTTATCAATCAAGGTCCGCCTCATATATCCTACCGTATATAGTCGGAACAGTTACTCTCTGAAGGTTAAAATCCATTGTTCTAGTGGCATCCTCCAGTTTGGAACGTTGAAATCTGTTTGAAAGGAGAATGCTATTATGACGAATGGAACTGTCAAGTGGTTCAACGACCGCAAGGGTTTCGGGTTCATTGAGCAGGAAGACGGTCCGGATGTGTTTGTGCACCATTCAGCCATCAACGCGACCGGTTTCAAATCGCTCAATGAGGGCGATCGGGTGTCTTTTGATATCGAGCAGGGACCGAAAGGTCCTTCGGCGGCAAATGTCACCGTAGCCTAACGTTTTTGATCACGTGCAAAGGCATTTCTCCACCGCGGGAAATGCCTTTTTATTTGCATTGCATTAACCGCTGACCGGACTGCGAGGTGACATCATGGGAAAACCCCGGGAAACGATGAAAAAGCGCGAGAAAGAAATGAAAAGAAGAGAAAAGCGGGAAAAGAAACGGCAGCGTCGATTGGCTAAAAAAGCGCTGGTCCAGGAAGACGCCGGGGACCAAACGCCGGACGATTTGCCCGGTGAGCCCGAGGAACAAGCTTAAGATTGTGAAACAGAGGATGCGGGGACGCCCCGGTAGGCCATTCATCGAAACGTGAATCGTCGATCCTTGCGCCTATCTCACATGGAACAAACGCATGAAAACTGCTATACCCAATTTTCCAGGATTCCAGCCGGAATAATGCACCCGTAACACCGTCAGCGAGGAATTTTTGACCGCCGCCCCTCTACGCTATTTTGTCGGATTGGCATCGTTTGAAATGCTGGCCATGTTTCGCCGCGGCCTCTTTTATGCCTACCTTTCGATTTACCTGCGCCACCATCTCGGATTAAGCGTCACGGAAACAACGCTGTTTGCCACTTTGCCGATGATCGTCAATGTAATGGCCCAGACCTTCGTCTGGGGCCAGGTGTCTGATCGCCTCCAGCTGCGCCGCACGTTAATCATCGTGGGGGAAGTGCTGGCGGCGTTCAGCACGGTTCTCATCTGGTATATCCATCGTCAATTTGTCGATCCGGCGCTTGCCGGCTACACCATCATCGTGGGCCTTACGGCGGTTGAGATTTTCTGGTCCATGTCCAACATCAGCTGGAGCGCGCTGATATCGGATATCTATGATGAACAGCAGCGCAGTCGCATTCAGGGACGACTTACCAGCATGGGCGGGATGGGGCGCATTGCCGGAATCTGGATCGGAGGATTGCTTTACGACGGCATGGGGCTGCGGATGGCGGGCTGGGGATTTTTTGAAGGTCCGCTTTTCTTCGTGGCGGCCGGGGTAATGTTGGCCTCCACCCTGCCGCTCTTATTTCTGCCGGAAGGCGGCATCGGATCAAATCCCCCGCCATTACAGAGCGACACCCGCCAACCAAGCGGGTCCAACTCCGCAAAGCTCTACCTTGTCTTTCTGGCCGGGATGACCCTCATCAATTTCGGTCGCAATTCCATAGCCGTGATTTTCAGCCAGTATCTCACGCTGGATTCGGGATTGGCCCTCAACAGCCTGACCATTTCCTACATCTTCAACACGCAGTCTGCGGCCATTGTCGTCTTTGGATGGATCGCCGGATGGATCTGCCTGCGGTTGGGCAACTCGATCGCACTGATAGTGGGTACGGCCGCCGCCATCGCCGGCCTGACCCTTTTAGCGGTTAGCACCGCGTTGCCCTTGATCTATTTGGGCTGTTTTATGCGCGGCGTCGGCGATGCCGTTATCATGGCCGCCGCCTATACCTATGCTTCCATTTTAATCCCGCCACAGAAGCGCGCCCGGCTGTTCGCCTGGTTCAACGGCACCTATTTTCTCAGCTTCGGGCTGGCCGCCACCTTGATTTCAGGCCCCATCGTCGATGGATTGATCACCGCCGGTCAACCCGAAACGCTCGCCTACCAGGCATCTTTTGCGGCCGCCGCCGCTTTGACCACCCTTGGTCTGTTGATTCAGGCCGCGCTGCTCTACTTTCTGCGAAAACGGTAGATACCTATTTCATTGGCATCCGCCGCGACCTGAGTGATCTTACCAATCCATCTCATAGGTATCTTGCAGGGCAGCCACATATTGATCAAACACCCGCCTGAATTTTGCATGATCCAGGACCGGTTTTTGAATCATTTGCAGACACAGGGCCATCTGGGCCTCGGAGCTGCTGGGCTTGGAATAAAGCTGCAGGGCATAGTCTGAAAAATCGCGAACCAACACATCAAAGATCTGATCCATGAGATCATCTTGGATGCCGGTCAATCTCGCATTTTCCAGCAGCAGTTGCCCATAGGCGACCAGGGTAAACAATTCGCCCAGGGTGAGCAGGAAGTCGATGTCCTTACGTTGGGCGTCGTCCGGGGTGGCCTCTATCAGAAATTTCTGCAGCACCTCGATTTGGGATTTGAAGATATTGACGTTGGGCAGATCCACCGCATCATAGGCCAGGTGATAATCATGAAACTGAATACCGCCGAGTTTGCGCGTGAGGCCCTGGTTGAATAGAAAATCATCGTTGGCCGCGTCTTGGCGCTTGGGGATGTCAGGGAATTTGCCTGGATTGAAAAAATAATTGGCCATGAATTTGACGATCAACGCCATGTTGACATGCACCGTCCCCTCGAGCTTGGGAAGGGCCCGGATATCACGCGCGGCCATTTCAAAATAGGTGTCTTTTTCAAACCCCTTGGCGGCGATGACGTCCCATAACAGATTGATCACCTTTTCCCCTTCAGTGGTCACCTTCATCTTCACCATGGGATTGTACAGCAGATAGCGCCGGTCATCGGCGGATGCACAGCGCATATAATCGATGGCCCGGTTGGCAAAAATCTTCATGGCCGCCAGCCGGCAGAAGGCATCGGTGAACAGTTGGCGGATATGGGGAAAATCGGTCACAAAGGTATTATACAGGTTGCGGTGGGCGGCATGGTTGATGGCTTCGTAAAACGCATGGGTGCAGATGCCGATGGAGGCCCAGCCCAGGTTGAATTTACCCACATTGATGGTGTTCAGGGCCGAATCCCAGGCATCCTGGCCCACGCTGAGAATATCGTCATCGGTGACCGGATAGGCGCTTAGCCCAAACTCGGCCACGTAATTCTGGGAATTGGTGACATTTTTAATCAGATCATAATTGGCGTGGGTAGGATCGGCTGTGAAAAACACATATTCCCCGGTTTCGGAATTCTTGCCAAAGGTGGACACCAGGGCCGCCTGGTTGGCATTGCCGATGTAATACTTGCCGCCGTCGGCCACGTATTGACCGTCGCCCAGGGGCGTGAGCATCATTTCGGTGGCATACAGATCGGCACCGTGGGCTTTTTCAGAAAGACCGAAGGCAAAAATGCCGCCCTGGTCCAGCAACTTGGCGGTTTTTTGTTTGACGGCTTCATTGGCGCCCATCCAGATGGGACCCAGCCCGAGAATACTCACCTGCCAGGTGTACCAGTAGCACAAGCCGTAAAACCCCAAGATCTCGTTAAATTCACAATTGCGCAACGTGTCCCAGCGGCAATTATCCCCGCCGTATGCCGATGGGGTCAGCAGGCTGGCAAATATCTTCTCCTGTTTGACAAACGCCAGAAAATCAGCATACCAGTTGCGTTCATGATCGTCTTCTTTGAGTTTTTGCTTGCCTCTGGTTTCAAAAAAATCGATGGTCTTAAGCATCATCTGCCTGGAGTTGGCATCCAGGTGGTCATAGTTGGGTTGCTTCGGGTTCAAAAGCATCATGGCGCGCTCCTCTTATCCAAGGGTGAAAAACGGCACCTATTAACAGGCACTATAAATTGATCCAGCCGTAGGGGAGTTTTGAGCATAAACGTCTGTCATTCCGGTCCCGGATCAAGTCCGGGATGTCTGATCCGGAATCCAATGCTTTTTAAGACCCCATCTCTGGATGCCGGCCTGCGCCGGCATGACGGAAGAAACACCCCGATCCCTGAAATAATTACACCGTGTGTTATCTTTGCAAATGCTATGAATGTCAATGGGATAATGGCGTGTGAAAACAAATGGGTGGCTGCGAAGCTTTAAGCCCAACGGCGCACCTTCGGCCGTCGCTGAATGGGGCTTTAATTTTTTGTGAAAGATTGCAGCACCTGCTGCTGCCAGGCTTCACTATAGCCGTCGGCATCGGCAATGCCGTTTCTTCGCATGGTGTGGGAAAAATTGATACGCACGAAATCCCGGAAGCGCTTGGTGACCTTTTCGCGAAGCGGCCGTGAGAGCTGATTGAACATGACATCGTCCACATCGCTGAAGTCGAAAAAAACTGCCAGGTGGTTGATGATGCTGTTCAGGGTATTCTCGGACACATCCTGGGCCTGAACCGCGGACAGCAGCTGGTTGGCCACGTCTACCATGCCAAGACGGATGACGCGTTTAATGTTGCGCAGCTGATCGGGTGTCCAGAATATGCGGTTGCGGTCCATGCTCAATTCGCATTTGTCCTGTCCCTGAAGATTGATTCGGCCCACGATATTCTGCCGGGCACCTTCGGGCAGTAAAGCGGTGGTCTGGGTGACAAAGATCCCGTCCTGAAACACGGAAACCCCGCCAACCGCGCCATCCAGGGCACGGATGTGCGTGTCGTGTTGTTTGGCGCCCAGCCGCACATACCCCTCTGATTCCGGAAAATTCAGGGATGCCACAAATACCGTACCGGCACTTTTATCCGTTTCATAGGCCAGTTTTTCCTGACCGATGGTCATCGTGTTGCCGTTATTGTCTTTGAGGGCCACCGGTACCTTTAAAAAACGGATGTTGGTCTTCAAGTAACCGGTAAATTCCACACTGCGGCAATAATTCATTTTTGATGCTTTAAGATTCAGGGTCACTTCGGTGCCAACCGGGCAGTCTTCTTCCAAGATTTTGACATCAAAATAGTCGCGCAGATCGCTGATGGTGATCATCAGGCCCGCAAAGCCTGCTTTGCGGGTTTGGATGATGATCTTTTCGGCCACCTGAAAACTGGATAGAAACCCGATGCCAAATTGGCTGATGAAACCAAAGTCAATGCGCGGGTTGCGGTAGACGTCCCGGATCTCGTTTGATTGGTAAAATGATATGCCGATGGCCAGAAAATACTTTTCAATCCACTGGCGCGTCATGCCGATGCCGTTGTCACGCACCGTAATCGTGCTGACATCGTTATTGAACTCGATGGCAATGGCCGGTGAATAATGGTTGTCTACCAGCTTACGGTAGTTGCAGGCATCCACCGCGTTTTGAATCAGCTCGCGCAGGAAAACACGCTTGTCGGCGTACAAGCGGTTGCCCATGAACAACTGCAGACCGGCCGACGAATCGACGGCAAACTTCAGATCGATGGGTGTGTAGCCCGCCGGTTCGATTTCATAGAGCACATCCGAATACAGAAACCGCGGGCGCACACGCTGGTTCAGTTTTTCAAGCAGTTGCTGCACGGCGCGTTCGTGATGTTTTAAGGCTCTGTGGACTTCGGGATGGCTGCAGTGGATTTTCAGGCGAATGGTGCCGTTTAGATACGGGTGCGCCCCGGCATCGACCACATGGAAATAGGCGGCCAATTTGTCCGGCGAGATGCCGCTGTCTTTGGGCAGGTGGCCGATGATCTGCAGAACCGTCACCGGGGATCTTAGATCAAGCGCCCGGGCAAGTTGAAGAGATGCTGCCAGCAGTGGTAGATTTGCGGTGGCATCATCCAGGTCTTTTGTTGCGGATACGACAGAATCGACATTATCACCATCAGGACCTCCCACCGGCAGAATTGCACGGGCGATGCTACCGGCCAAGAGTTCATCCGGGACGCCCAGGTCCTGCCACTTGTCACAAATCATCTGAAATGATCGTGTCGCCAGTGACGGATTGAAAAATGCGTGGGCGCGATGGTCATTAAACGCCTCGGCGATCGGCGGCATCCCCTGGCCGTCGGCCAGACCGATGTCGCACAAATACGATGCTGCAGAGAGGATGAACTTATCCCGCGGCTGCCCATTTAACATCTGCTGCTGCTCGTCATCCAGCAGCCAATTATCATAGCAGCGCAGCATGCGATCGCCTTGCGCGACCAAATCGAGCCGACTTGCGGCATCCCAGGGCAACCGCACACCGGGCAGCTTGCCCACCGCCGACCGGATGGCCGCCAAGTCCGGCTCTAGCAAACTTGGATCTAATTGATTATCGATGATATCTATCTTGCGATTCATGTGAAATGCGCCTGCCGCCGCTGGTATTCATTCAAAGAAGCCACATCTAATGCATCCATCAAGGGTCAAAGGCAATTACTTACCCTTTATGGTTAGCACGATATAAAAAGATGCAAGAAGGGCCTGATGGCCGGAAGGATGAGAAGGGCGGTTAGAAACATTCAGCGGTATTTGGGGAGGTAGCTAAAGAAAAACACTTAGGTGCGCCGGCTTGCGCTAGGCGTTAAGATGAAGGGCCGCCTTCAATTTCGAGGCGTTAGGATTTGCTCCAATTCACCCATGTCAAGATAATTCGAATCGATGGCCTCCTCTAACCCGATAAGATACAGATCGTATAAGCTCTCGGATAGCCGGCGGTTGAAATGATCCAATTCGCCAAATGCTGAGGAACCTAAAGGAATGTCAGATTGCTGAGCCAGGCTATCAGCGTAGGCCATTAGTTTTTGGCCGAAAAGGGT
>JASJAZ010000014.1 GCA_030066785.1 Desulfobacterales bacterium
TCTTCTGATATATATTTTTCGTCTAAAGCCACATAAAGTTCACTTTGGACTTCTGTGCATGAACGCTTGGCATACCCTAAAAATCGGATAAATTCTGGATTCGTCTCAGAATCAAAACCTTCGGCAATATTATGCATCGATGATCCGGCAGCATCTTGGATCTGATGCTTTAACCCATAGTCTTTCGAAAATTTTGGCTTCTTCGTTAGCCTATAAACTTTCCGCGTTAATTCGCGTGCCAGTTACCAGGTTTCAATATCTTCAAACCGCTCAATCCGCATTATTTAACCTAATAGCCTTTCCAACCCAGAACCTAGAACCCAGAACCTAGAACCCAGAACCTAGAACCCAGAACCTAGAACCCAGAACCCAGAACCTTCCAACCCAGAATCTAGAACCTAAAAATTAGGCATCTAATCCCTGCCGGCCGAAATGTCAACCTGAATGGCCGAAGATTAAATCAAATTGACCGATATTTCGGCCAAGCTCGTGGTTCACATGCCAAGATTTGTGCGTACAAACAAGACAAAGTTATTAATTCCAATAAGATACCTCAAATCAAACTTCTTGTCGATTTAGCGGCACACGTTTTGCTCTAACACTTGTATCATGAGCATCCGAATCGACCTAATATCCGATAAATCAGAGACCGTTGTTCGCATCGCCGGACGGCTTGCAGGCTCCACGGTCGCACAACTGGAAAAGGTGTGTGAGCTAATTGAGAATCGCTTTTTAATGGACCTTTCAGACCTTCGGTTCGCCGACGATGGTGGAATCAAAGCCATTCAGGCGATGGCAGAAAAGGGCGTGCAGGTGCATGGCGCTTCACCTTTTGTTCAATTGCTTCTCGACAACGACACTAACTGGAAAGCGGATGGTAGGCTTTCAAAGGCCCCTTAAATGGTTTTGATGGGTAAGACATTGTCAAAAATCGCGCGTATTTCAAAGTATTGGAGATTATGGTGAAACTTCAGAAAGAGAAATCACTGCCTCCCTTTAATGAAGAAGTTCTCTGTCATCTCGAATGCATTTTGGCCAGCTCGGATTTTAAAGCCTCACCGCAGCAAATCGACCTTTTAGAATATGTCGTGAAGCAGACCCTGATTGGCAATACTGACCGCATCAAAGGCTACACGTTGGCCACCGAGGTTTTAGGCCGCGGATCAGATTTTGATCAGAGTTTCAACCCCATTGTGAGCATACAGGCCGGACGGCTGCGGCAGGCCTTAAATCGCTATTATTTATCTGCCGGTAAAAATGACCCTATTCGAATCGATATCCCCAAGGGCTCCTACGTGCCTATATTCAGAGAACAATACCCAAACAATCCACCGATTTTCGATGAACGCGCCGCGCCGGTAAGTATTATTGAGAAATGGCCGACCCTCCTGGTACAGCCCCTGAAAAATCTGAACGGTCATCACTATGACAATTATCTATCAATTGGTCTGATGGCAGAACTGGCCCACGCGCTGAGCCATTACCGGAACATCCGGATTTTGGAAGCCATGCATCAGGTTCAGACAACGCCCTGGGGTACAGACTGTGATTTTATCATGGACGGCAATATTCGTCGCGACCCGGTGGGCATAAGAGTGGCGATCAGGTTGCGTGACGCCGGCAAGGGCACCCAAATCTGGTCCGGCAAGTTCCAGGGCGATCTCGAAGCTTCTAAGATGCTCTCGTTTCAAGAGGATGTGGCCTGTGAAATCGCCGTGCGTGTTGCCGAAGATAATGCGGTCATATCCAAGCACCTGTCAGGCATTAGCCGCAACAAGCGTGCAACTGAGTTGTCGACCTATGAAGCCATGCTGCGATATTGGGAGAGTGCCTCCCTGTTGACCACCCAGAGTATGCGACGGGCCCTGCGTGCCTTGGAACATGCGGTGGCCCAAGAGCCTGATTGCGGACAAATCTGGTCCATGCTGGCCGACCAATATGTTAACAATTACGGGTTAGAACTGGTCGACCTTCCCACACCCCTGGAAAAGGCCGCCGAATATGCCGAGAAAGGGGCCAGCCTGGATCCGACCAATCGCCGCGCCCGGATGACACTGGCGTATGTCCGGTTCATGCAAAACAAGCTTGAGGAGGCACGCTTCGAAGCTGAAAACGCCTATTTGCTATGCCCGGAATCACTGTTTGTTTTGGATGTTATCGGTTATTTGATGACTGTTTCCGGCGAATGGGATCGGGGTATCGAACTGATCGAAAAATCGATTCGATTAAATCCCTATTGTCGCCCTTGGGTGCGGCACGCGATTTATTTAAACTGGTTTCGCCTGGAAAATTACGAAGAAGCCTATCAGGAAACCCTTTATTTCGGTTTACCGGAACTGTTCTGGGACCCGTTACTGAAAGCATCGGCCTGCGGCCACTTGGAAAAAATTGAGGAAGGGCAAGTTCATATCCAAAAACTGCTGTCACTCAAACCCGACGTTGCCAAACGCGGCCGCAGCCTGATAGGCCGGTACGTTAAATTTGAAAACATCGCCGACCGCATCATTGAAGGTCTTGGCAAGCTCGGGATGCGCGTCGAAGATTGAACACCGCACGTTCAACCTCGAACATCGATAGAGATAATCTCACCCTAAACGTCCTTTGTTTATGAATCCTAAATGTACTTTGTTTATCCTAAATTTAGTACACAAGCATCACATTGATTAATAAATGCTTATAGAGCGATTTTTTCCTGCACTGGCATTGAATGGGGGGATTCCCATAGATGTCAAATTGCAGTGCGTATCTATCATGCATAGCCCTTCAAATAGCAAATGGTTTGTGTTGGTGCGGCGGAAATCACGCCTTAGAGGTCGCAGAAGCAAATCACAGCCGTGCCCTTGTTATGAGATATATGGTTATAACCATCTCGATCATAGTCTTTTCACTTTATCCATAAATTCTATAGGAGGATCCCAATGAAGGCAAATCTGGTAAAAAATTCCATTAAAGATCAATGGCTTATTCGTGTTTTTGTGATGGTCACCCTATTTAGTCTGATTGTACCCAT
Organism: Desulfobacterales bacterium; assembly: GCA_030066785.1. GTDB lineage: Bacteria > Desulfobacterota > Desulfobacteria > Desulfobacterales > JASJAZ01 > JASJAZ01. The sequence goes on from JASJAZ010000014.1 coordinate 3,011, forward strand.
TCCTTTATATGCCAAAACCGCCAAGGAAATTGATGCCAGCGTGGATGCTGCCATTGAAAGATTTTACAAACAAGTGGATGACGCGAAAGAGTTGGTGCAAAAAGCCAAAGGAATACTGGTGATGCCCAATGTTAAAAAAGCGGCCTTTATCGTTGGTGGTGAATACGGCCAGGGTGCTCTGCGAGTCGGCGGAAAATCTGTTGGGTACTACAATACCGTTTCGGGCTCCGTTGGGTTGCAGATTGGAGCGGAGGCTAAAGATATTATCCTCTTGTTTAATACGGACGAAGTCCTGAACAAATTTAGATCGAGCAAAGGCTGGGAAGCCGGCGTGGATGGCAACGTGGCCTTGATCACGGTTGGTGCCGGCGGGCGAGCAGATACAAGAACTGCCAAAGAAGCCATCGTTGGTTTTGTATTTGATGCCAAAGGCCTCATTGCCGATGTCTCATTAAAAGGCGCTAAATTTACCAAGTTAGATAAAAAATAGTGTTCATTATCATTTATACGTCTTAAAAAAGAACTTTGACCATGTTTAATCCAAACAACAATTCCAAGGGTGCCGCGTAGCAGGGATTTAAATCGGTTCGCTGGCAAACCGAAATCTACGTTCAGAACTTCATCCAGAAAAATTACACCCCTACAAGGGCGACAGCCGCTTTCTGGCGAGTGCGACCGAGCGCACCCTGGATTGCGGTGATAGGCGTGACGACAATAAGGTATTAATTTTCGGATAACGATTTATATACAAAGGCAAAGGAGTAGAACATGAAAACAAAACTGACGGTTGCTTTGATTGTATTGATCCTGGCGACTTTTGCGACCCTGCCGATTCCGGACCCGGCCGACGCCCAGGGCGTTGAAATGGCCGGTGCCAAGGTCGTCATGGGCAAGGTCGTGGCAGTCGACGATGCCACTCGTGCCATGACACTTCAGGGGCCCATGGGCGAAGTCATGACCATCATAATTCCTCCCACGGACCCGCACTTCGATCAGATCGAAGTCGGTGACCAGGTCAAGATCGAGTACCATGAATCGGTGGCGCTCTACATCGGCAAGCCCGGCGAAGCGACAGCCACTGCGGGGGCGATTACGGGCACATCGCCCAAGGGAACCCAGCCAAAGGCGGTTGTGGCCAGGGCGGTGGATGTATCCGCCAAGGTGGTGGCCATCGATAAGCCGAGCCGTGGCCTGACCCTCGAACTGACGGATGGACGGCAGGTCACCACCCGGGTGGACGAATCCCTGCCCGGGTTCGAGACTATCCGAGTGGGCGATACGATCCACGCCCGCATTACGGAGGCAGTCGCCCTGTCACTCGAGAAGCAATAGCGCGGTATCCAAGATTCTGGGTTCGAAGGTTCCGGGTTATTGAGCCTGGCGTCTCATTGGCGCCAAATTCAGTAAAGGAGAAATCATCACCATGGCAACGCAAAAAAATAATTCAGGACAAGATCCGTGGGTTGGATTTAAATCCGGCCGCTGGCAGACCGACATCGACGTTCAGAGCTTTATCCAAAAAAATTACACGCCCTACGAGGGCGACAGCCGATTTCTGGCGGGTGCGACCGAGCGCACCAAGTCAGTCTGGGCACAAATCTTGGAACTAATCAAGGAAGAGCACAAAAAGGGGGTATTGGACGTGGCCAATCATGTGGGTTCGAGTCTTACAGCCCACGGGCCGGGTTACATCGATAAAGACAACGAGGTGATCGTGGGGCTGCAGACGGATGCGCCCCTGAAACGCGCCATTTTTCCCTTTGGCGGAGCACGGCTGGTAAAAAAGTCGCTGGAGTCCTACGGTTATGAAATGGACCCCCAGATCGAACACATCTTCCAGCGCTACCGCAAAGACCACAACAACGGGGTCTTCGATGTATACACACCGGAAATCCGACGGGCCCGGCATGCCGGCATCATTACCGGCCTGCCTGACTCCTACGGGCGAGGCCGCATCATCGGCGACTACCGGCGGATCGCCCTGTACGGAATCGACCGCCTGCTTGAAGACAAACAGGCCCAGAAAGGTTCGCTGGACAATGTCGCCATGAATGAGGAGGTTATCCGTCTGCGCGAGGAGCTCTCCGATCAGATCAAATCGCTGAACGAACTCAAGGAGATGGCCGCCGCCTACGGCTGCGACATCGCACGGCCGGCCGAAACGGCTCGGGAAGCCGTGCAGTGGACTTATTTCGGCTATCTGGGGGCAGTCAAGGAACAGGACGGCGCGGCCATGTCCTTTGGGCGCACCTCAGCCTTCATTGACATCTATTTCCAGCGTGACCTGGAAAACGGTCGCATCGACGAATCTGCCGCCCAGGAGATCATCGACGACCTGGTCATCAAGCTGCGCATCGTACGGTTTTTGCGCCCACCCGAATACAATGAACTTTTTTCGGGAGATCCTACCTGGGTAACTGAAACGGTCGGCGGCATGGGGGTGGACGGCCGCACCCTGGTAACCAAGACCTGCTTTCGGTACCTGCAGACCCTGATCAATTTAGGGCCGGCGCCCGAACCCAACCTGACAGTGTTGTGGTCTAAGAGCATGCCCCAGGCGTTCAAGGATTATTGTGCCCACGTGTCTATTGAAACCAGCTCCATTCAGTATGAAACCGACGACTTAATGCGGCCTTACTGGGGAGATGACTACAGCATCGCCTGCTGCGTATCACCCATGCGTGTGGGCAAACAGATGCAGTTTTTCGGCGCCCGGGTCAACCTTGCCAAAGCCCTGCTATATGCCATCAATGGGGGACGGGATGAGCGAAGTGGGGACCAGGTGACCCCGCAGATGAAGCCGATCACAACCGATGTCCTGGACTTTGAAGAGGTCAAGGCCGCCTACGAGGCTATGATGGACTGGCTGGCCCGAACCTATGTCAACGCTTTAAACATTATTCATTACATGCACGACAAATATGCCTATGAGAAAATCGAAATGGCCCTGCACGATCGCGACGTGTTCCGGACCATGGCCTGCGGAATCGCCGGTCTGTCGGTGGCCGCCGACAGCCTCTCGGCCATTAAGCACGCGAAGGTATCCGTGATTCGCAATGAAAATGGATTGGCGGTGGACTACAAGACGGAAGGGGATTTTCCGAAGTTCGGCAACAATGACGACCAGGTCGACGATCTAGCCGTGTGGATCACCACGACGTTTATGGACAAGATTCGCCAGAATCCCACCTACCGCAACGCTACCCATACACAGTCGATCTTGACCATCACCTCCAACGTGGTCTACGGCCACAAGACGGGCAACACACCCGACGGGCGCCGTGATGGCGAACCGTTTGCTCCCGGCGCCAATCCGATGCACGGCCGGGACACCCACGGTGCCGTGGCCTCTTTGGCATCGGTAGCCAAGCTGCCATACGACGACGCCCAGGACGGTATCTCCAACACCTTTTCGGTCGTGCCCGATGCCTTAGGTCGCACCGAGCCGGATCGCATCAAAAACCTCACGACCCTGCTGGACGGCTACGACGCCCATGGAGGTCAGCATCTTAACGTCAACGTCATGAACCGGGAAACCTTGTTAGACGCCATGGATCATCCTGAAAAATATCCCCAGTTGACCATTCGTGTATCCGGCTATGCCGTCAACTTTGTGCGCTTGACCCGCGAGCAACAACTGGATGTGATCAATCGCACGTTTCATAATTCCTTTGCAGCGGCCAAGGAGGGACAGCAAACTTTTCACGGTGTCGAGATGGGCCGCACCCAGGGGATAGGGGGCGGCAAGTGAAGTGCAAAGTGTCTAAGGTGTGAAGTGCTAAAAGTTGAGGTGGCGCATTGCGCCGCCGATTAAAAAAAACGTGATTATCGGGAACTCCATAATTTTAGGCACCTATAACTTTAGCTCACTTATAATTTTTTTGCTCAATCCCTGGAGCCCAAGGGAAACAGGGGAACCGCCATGGAAGAAGACAAACACAAGCAACGTCCCGTTTCCGTCAGTCAAATGGCCGGCAGCCGCTTCGATTTGCTGGACTGCAAAATCACGCCGGACACAGTGGATGAGGACGTACCGGTTGAAGATCCGCAAGGCTTGGCAGGTTATATCCACTCCTATGAAACCATGGGGACTTCCGATGGGCCGGGGATGCGTTTTGTCCTGTTTCTTACCGGATGCCCGTTACGCTGCCAGTACTGCCACAACCCGGACACTTGGCGGCTGCTAAACGGCCGCTGGGCAACGGTGGATGAGGTGATGGACGAAATCGGTAAATATGCCGAATTCCTTATCGAATCCGACGGCGGTGTCACGATCAGCGGGGGCGAACCGCTCTTTCAACCCAAGTTCCTGGCCTCGATCCTGCGGCGCTGCCAAGACCTCGGCCTGCACACGGCCCTGGACACCTCCGGGTTTCTCGGCCGGCAAATGACCGACGCGATGCTGGCCGATACCGATCTGGTGCTTCTTGACATTAAATCTTCGAGCCCGGCGATCTACAAAGACATCACCGGTGTCAGCATTGAACCCACCCTGGCATTTGCACGGCGCCTCAACGCCGATGGCACCCCTGTCTGGATCCGTTACGTGCTGGTGCCTGGATTGAGCGATGATGTCGCCAATGTCGCGGGTGTGGTTGAATTCGCGGCCACTTTAGACAATGTGGAACGGGTGGAAATCTTGCCCTTTCACAAAATGGGGGAGCACAAGTGGGAAGCCCTGAACCTGGAGTACCGGCTCAAGGATGCCGAGCCTCCGTCAAAAGAGTTAATCCAGCGGGTGCAGGATCAATTTAGGCTAAAAAATCTGCAGGTTTTCTGATGAGGCCGGCCGGAAGGGGACCGCTCCGGCTAAACTGCGGATTCAACGGGGAGACCGGTGAGAGCCTACCGTGTTCAGATTACAGGTGTCAGGGAAGCCTGCAACCTGACCACTGATACTTGAATCCTTAAAAGGTTTTTCGTTCAAGGTTCCCGGTTCTATGTTGACCGGATTTTATACTTTTAACCTTTGAACCCTGAACCTCTGAACCCTGTTTGATGTTGATCGCACTGATCGATGCTGAAAAACAGCATCCAACTTTGTATCGCAACCATCAGGAGGACCCAATGGCAAAAAGCCTATATATCGCCGGACTCGAACCGGGCAGCGGCAAGTCGATCGTGGCCTTGGGAATCATGGAACTGGTGTCTCGCCGGGTCAGACAGATCGGCTATTTTCGGCCCGTGATCCCCTCAAAGGATTTGCCGGATAACAACATTGAATTGATCCGCCGGCGTTACAACCTGGCCGCCTCCCATGACGACATGTACGCCTGTGATCATGATGAAGCCCAGAAAATGGCCGCCGAGGGAGCCACTGACCAATTGCTGAAACGGATCATCAACCAGTACAAGCAGCTGGAAAGTCAAAACCGGTTCGTCCTGTGCGAGGGTACCGATTTTAGCGGGCTTGCATCCGCCTTCGAATTCGAATTCAACGCCGAGATCGCCGTCAATCTGGGAAGTCCAGTATTGGTGCTGGTTAATGGTCGCAATAAAAGCACCGACGACATCGCCGATGCCGTTGAGCTGGCCCATGAGGCTTTCGCAAGCAAAAGCTGCAGCATTACGGCCACCATCGTCAACCGGGTTGCAACCCGGCAGCGCGAAGACGTGGCATCCAGGTTCGCCAACGGTCAGACACCCGTTTATGTTTTGCCGGAAATCGATGTGCTCGGAAAACCCACGCTCAAAGAGGTCGCCGCAGCATTGAAAGCTGAGATCATCCAGGGCACACAGGAGGGGCTTTATCGCACGGTGCAGGACCTTAAAGTGGCCGCCATGAACTTTCCACATTTTTTAGATCACGCGGCCGATGGGGACCTGGTAATTACTCCGGGGGATCGCGCCGATGTGATTCTGGCCAGCATGGCCGCCGCCCTGTCGAATACATCGCCCAACATTGCCGGGCTGCTGCTGACTGGTGACCAGCCGCCCGCACCACAAGTGATGCAGCTGGTCGAGGGTTTCCAAACCTCATCACAGATACCGATCCTGAGCGTCCCCACCGACACCTTTACCACTGCCATACAGGTCAGCAGTGTGCCTCCGACGTTGATTCCCGGCGACGATCGCAAGATTGCCGCCGCCCTTGGCGGTTTTGAAACGCACGTTGATCTGAAAGAGCTGGAGGATCGCATCCAGGTCATACGCTCCGAACGGGTTACGCCAATCATGTTCGAGTATGCCCTTATCGCGCGGGCCAAGGCCGACCGCCGGCACATCGTCCTGCCAGAGGGCGAGGAAGATCGCATCCTGCAGGCCGCGGAAATCCTATCACAGCGCGACGTCGTCAATCTCACCCTGCTGGGCGATGCCGCAGCCATCCAGACCAAGATTGGCCAGCTGGGCCTGCATTTGGACGGAATTCAGATGATTGATCCGGCCAGCTCCGATCAGAGGGAAACGTTTGCCGCAACCTACTACGAAATGCGAAAAAACAAGGGCGTGTCTGAAGAGATGGCCATGGATACGGTGGCTGACGTCAGCTACTTCGGCACCCTGATGGTCGAAGCCGGTCTGGCCGACGGCATGGTATCCGGCGCGGTGCATACCACCGGCGACACGATTCGGCCGGCCCTGCAGATAATCCGCACCTCTCCGGGCACGTCGCTGGTTTCCAGCGTTTTCCTCATGTGCCTGGCAGACCGGGTCCTGGTCTACGGCGACTGCGCCGTAAACCCGAATCCCAACGCAGAGGAGCTGGCCGACATTGCCATCAGTTCCGCCGCCACCGCGCTAAACTTTGGTATTGAGCCGCGCATTGCCATGTGCTCCTACTCCACCGGCGCATCCGGCAAGGGTCAGGACGTCGACAAAGTTCGCGAGGCCACTGCCATTGCCCGCGATAAGAAACCAGAGCTGAAAATCGAAGGGCCGATCCAGTATGACGCGGCCGTGGATGCCGGGGTGGCCAAGACCAAGCTGCCGGACAGTGAGGTAGCCGGTAAGGCCACCGTATTTATTTTTCCGGATCTTAATACCGGCAACAACCTTTACAAAGCGGTGCAGCGTTCGGCCAATGCCGTGGCCATTGGTCCGGTGCTGCAGGGACTGAACAAGCCGGTCAACGATTTGAGCCGGGGATGTCTGGTGACCGATATTGTCAACACCGTGGCGATTACGGCGGTGCAGGCGCAAACGGAGAGATAAGCGGAAGTGTGAAGTGCCTAAAATGTGAAGTGAACTAAAGTTGCGGTGGCGCTTTGCGCCGGCGTTTTTTAAAAATAACTTGCACATGGTGTGCAAAAAAAATTCAGTGAATTGTTAGTTTTTAGATGCAAAACAAAGACTTTGCGCAAAAGCTCGAAAAGCGAACGAAAGAATTCGCTGTGGCCATCATTCGGCTATCCTCACGATTACCCAAAACGCCTGAGTGCCGCGTGATAAAAAATCAGATAACCAAGTCTGGATCTTCTATCGGCGCCAACTATCGTGAAGCCAACAGGGCACGGAGCAAGGCCGATTTTCGAAACAAAATAAAAATCTGTGAAAGCGAGGCTAGCGAAACCCAGTACTGGCTGGAATTGATAAATGATTTAGAGTGGCTACCCAAAGCAAACATCGAATCCGAGTTTATTGAATGCAGCGAATTACTTGCGCTTTTCACTTCGATTGGAAAGAGTTGTTAAAATGCCTCGCCACAGGCGCTTGGAAGAAAGTTACAAGTGACTAAAGTTTGAAGTGAGCTAAAGTTATTGTGAAGCTTTGCACCGACCATTTTAAAGAACGTACCGTTGCATACATTAACTTTAGACACTTTAACTCACTTTGGGCACTTCCAACTATAAATACTTTAGCTCACTTTAGGCACTTTCAACTATAAATACTTTAGATCATTTTAGGCACTTCCCACTATGGATAGGAGTCAACCATGAAAATTCTAGTCATCAACTGTGGCAGTTCTTCCCTGAAATACCAACTTTTGGACATGACGACCGAAACTGCCTTAGCCGCCGGATTGATCGAGCGCATCGGCGAGGCGCAGGGGATACTGACGCACACAAACCATCCGGACACGGCTACGGAAACCAAAGCCGTGCGGGAGGAACCTATCGCCGACCATGAGGCCGGTCTGCGATTGGCGCAGGAACTGCTGGCCGATCCCCAGGTTGGGGTCGTGGCTGCCGCTTCCGACATCCAGGCGGTGGGACACCGGGTGGTACACGGCGGCGAAGCTTTTAAGGCTTCGGCCCGGATCACCTCAGAAACGATAGCGGCCATCGAAAAAACCATCCCCCTGGCGCCGCTGCACAATCCCGCCAACCTCACGGGGATCCGGGTGGCCCGGGAACTCTTTACCGATGCGCCCCATGTGGCGGTGTTTGACACCGCCTTTCACCAAACCATGCCGCCCCATGCCTACCACTATGCCCTGCCCTATGAATACTATGAGGAAATGGGCGTGCGGCGCTACGGCTTCCATGGCACTTCGCACAAATATGTGGCCGAGGAAGCCGCTAATCTGCTTGGATGCCCCCTTGTGGATTTAAATTTAGTGACGGCCCATCTGGGTAGCGGGGCCAGCATCTGCGCCATCGAAAAGGGGTGCAGCATCGATACCTCCATGGGCATGACCCCTTTGGGCGGTGTGATCATGGGAACCCGCGTCGGCGACCTCGACCCCGGTGTGCTGATGTATATCGCCGATCAAAAAGGATACACGGTGGCGGAAGTCGACCGGATCCTTCAGAAAGAAAGCGGTTTGAAAGGGATCTCCGGCAGCAATGACATGCGCGACATCCATTCCCGGGCCGCAGAAGGTGACGAGCGCGCCTGTCTGGCGCAGGATATGTTTTTTCACCGCATCCGGCAATATATCGGCGCCTATTTCTTCGTGCTGGGCAAGGTCGACGCCCTGGTGTTCACCGCCGGTATTGGCGAACACGACCCCCTCACTCGCGAAAGGTGCTGTGAGGGACTGGAGGCGTATGGTTTGCTTCTGGACCATGAAATAAATCAGGCAAGCCGGGGGCAGGCGCGCGAAACCAGTAAATCAGACAGCCCGGTCAAGATTTTTGTCATTCCCACCAACGAAGAACTGGAGATAGCACGCCAAACGATTAACGTATTGAACTTATAATTGGCATCCAAAAACTAACATAGTGATGGCACCGATGTAACAAGACGAAAAGGGAGAGAGAAGATGAGTACCTACCTTGATTTTTTCATGGCATTATTGCCGCTGGTAATCTTGATCTGGATGATGACCAAGAAAAACAGTGTGCCCTCCAACGTGGCCCTGCCGCTGGCCGCCTTGATGGTCTATGCCTTGAAGCTGGTCTATTTCGGATCCGATCCCAACCTGATGAACGCCACCGTGGTCAAGGGTGCGCTGGAAGCGCTCACCCCCATTTCGATCATCTGGGGTGCCATCATCCTGTTCAAGACCATGGATTTATCGGGCCAGCAGGCCGTGGTCAACCGCTGGCTCAATCAGGTCAGCAGCAACCGCGTGGCCCAGCTGATGCTCATCGGTTGGGCTTTCGCCTTCATGATCGAGGGCGCTAGCGGTTTCGGCACCCCGGCGGCCATTGCCGGCCCCATCCTGGTGGGACTGGGCTTCGAAGTGCTGCCAGTGGCCATGCTGGCCCTGGTGATGAATTCGGTTCCGGTCTCCTTTGGCGCGGTGGGCACACCGACCTGGTACGGATTCGGGCAGCTGGGTCTTGATGCCGATCAGCTGCTGACCATCGGGGCGCAAACGGCGATCATTCATGCTGCAGCGGCTTTCATCATCCCGGTTATGGCTCTGCGATTTGTGGTGTCCTGGAGGGAGATCCGCGCCAATCTGGTGTTCGTTTATCTCAGCATCCTGGCCTGTGTTGTGCCCTATGTTCTGCTGGCCCAGTTCAATAACGAATTCCCGGCCCTGGTGGCCGGGGCCATCGGATTTGCGGTATCGGTGGTGCTGGCCCGGGCGAATATCGGATTGCAGACGAGCGCAGAAAAATCCGAAACGGGCCAGGTGGAGGCACCGGTCGAGGCTCGCGACCTGATACGCGCCCTGTCGCCGTTTATGGGGCTGATCGCCATTCTGGTGGTGACCCGGATTCCGGCGCTGCCTTTTCGGGGGTTAATGGGTGCCGTCGAGCCGACCTGGGGGATCGAGCTGGGCTCTTTTGGATCTGCCAGTCTGAGCGCTGCCCTAGTGATCAAGCTCACCGAGATTTTCGGCACCAAAGTTGCCTGGGTGTATAAGGCGCTTTTCGTACCGGCCCTGATCCCCTTTTTCCTGATCTATGCGGTCTCCATCCCGGTGCTCGGCATTTCGGGCAAGGTGGCCCGGCAAATATGGACGGAATCGCTGGGGCGTATACGTAAAACCGTGGTCACCCTGGTGGGGGCCCTGATTATGGTCCAACTCGGGATGGTGGGCGGCGATAACGCGCTAACGGCTGTCATCGGGCGCACCTTTGCCGAAGTGACCGGTGCTTACTGGCAGTACTTTGCGGCCTACCTGGGAGCCGTGGGATCTTTTTTTTCAGGTTCCGCCACCGTATCCAACTTGACTTTTGGTGGCATCCAGGAGGCAATTGCCGCAAGCGTGGGCCTAAACAAAACCCTGATCCTTGCGTTGCAGTCCGTAGGTGGGGCTATGGGTAATATGGTCTGCATCAACAACATAGTGGCCGTGTGCATGATCCTGGGCGTCTACAACCAGGAAGGCGCCATCATTAAGAAAACCGTTGTTCCAATGTTCATTTACGGTGTGATTGCAGCCCTGATGAGCGTGGTAATGGCCCTCTTTCTATGAGCATGATCCCCGCAGCCGCGCATATGCTATAGGTGAGGCGCGGCTAGGGGCTTTACCCTAAATCTGATTTGTTTATCCTAAATTTAGTGCACAAGGTCTGAACAAGCCGATATGTCTCAGCACTATATAAAGATATTATTCGCTTGACTTTTAAAGGCGGGAGGTTCCCATGAAAGCAGCCCTGTTTGTTCCCTGTTTTATCGACGCGTTTTTTCCCGAGGTCGGCATCGCCACCCTTGAGCTGCTGGAGCGGCTGGGGGTCGCGGTCGACTATCCGCTGCGGCAAACCTGCTGCGGTCAACCCATGGCCAACAGCGGCGATCAGGCTGACGCGGCGGCAGTGGAGGCCCTGTTCGTGGAGAATTTCAAGGGCTACGAGTACATCGTAACCCCCTCGGGCAGTTGCACCCACCACGTGCGCGACAACTTCGACGCCATCCCACAGACACAGGAGGTCCAGGAGGTGCGGTCCAACACCTATGAGCTGGTAGAATTCTTGCACGACACCCTGAAGGTCGAAGACTTTCCCTGGGCCGAATTTCCGCATAAGGTGGGTATCCACAACTCCTGCTCATCGCTGCGGGGGCTGCGCCACGCCTCCATGAGCGAGCTGGCCGAGCCCGAGTTTTCCAAGCCCAAAGCGCTGCTTTCAAAAGTCAAGGGCATCAGCTTCGCCGAACTCAGCCGACCTGATGAATGCTGCGGGTTCGGGGGCACCTTCGCCGTGTTTGAAGAGCCCGTATCGGCCAAGATGGGCTACGACAAAGTTAATGATTTTAAAGAAGCGGGGGCCGAGTACGTCGTCTCCGCCGACAGCTCCTGCATGATGCACCAGCAGGGCTGTTCGGAACGTTTAGGGCTCGGTCTCAAATTTATCCATATCGCCCAAATCCTGAATGGAGCAAACTCATGAAAAAAATACATCATGCCGAGGCATCGTCCTATTTCATCGAGGCCAAGGACAACGAGGCCTTTCACGACCAGCGTCTGTGGGACCTACGCCAGAAACGCGACCGCGAAGCCGCTGTGATACCAGAGTTTCAAGAGCTGCGCAACCTGGCCTCGCAGATCAAGGAACACACTCTGACCCATCTGGCCGAATATCTGGAGCAGTTCGAGGCCAAGGCCCAGGCCAACGGTGTTACGGTTCACTGGGCGCTGGACGCCGCCGAACACAACCGGATCGTATATGACCTGCTGACCGACCACTCGGTGCGCACACTCGTAAAAAGCAAATCGATGCTCACCGAAGAGTGCGAGCTCCGGCCTTTTTTGGAGCGGCGCGGCATCGAGGTGATCGAGACCGATCTGGGGGAGCGCATCCAGCAATTGGATAACGAGCCACCGAGCCACATTGTCGTGCCGGCGGTGCACAAACTGCGCGGCGACGTGGCCAAGGTGTTCGCCCGCACCCTGGACACCGACCCGGATAACGATGACCCGAACTATCTGAGCGAACAGATGCGGGTAAAAACACGCCACTTTTTCGTGGACGCCGAAGCCGGGATGACCGGGGGCAATTTTGCGGTGGCCGAAACGGGCGGCGTGGTGGTCTGCACCAATGAAGGCAACGCGGATCTGAGCGCCAACGTGCCGCCGCTTTTTATCGCTTCGGTGGGCATCGAGAAGCTGGTGCCACGCCTGGATGACCTGGCGGTCTTCATCCGCCTGCTCTCGCGCAGCGCGCTGGGCTCACCCATTACCCAATACACTTCTCACTTTCGTGCCCCCCGCAAAAGCGGTGAGATGCACATCATACTGGTGGACAACGGCCGGTCCGAAAGGCTGGGCATGGAGGAGTTTTGGTACTCGCTCAAATGCATACGTTGCGGCGCCTGCATGAACACCTGCCCGGTCTACCGGCGCAGCGGCGGCTTGAGCTACGGAGCCGTCTACTCGGGACCCATCGGCATCATTCTCAACCCAACCCACGATATGCGCAAATACAGCAGCCTGCCCTTTGCCTCGACCCTAAACGGAAGCTGCACGCACGTCTGCCCGGTCAAGATCAACATCCACGAGCAAATCTACGGTTGGCGGCGCGTTCTGGCCAAGCACAACCAGCTGCCATTCGTGAAAAAGGCGGCCATGAAGGTGGCCGGCAAGATCCTATCCGACCCTCAGAAATACCGCAAGACCATCGACGTGGCCGATGCGGCCATTGAGCACCTGCCACGTTTTCTTTTATATTCACGCATGAACGCATGGGGTCGCCAGCGGGAGGTACCGGCGCCGCCGGACCAGACCTTTCACGCCTGGTACCTAAAAAATCGGGAGGGAAAACAATGAGCACCCGCGACTTGATTTTAGATGCCGTTAAGCGCAATCAGCCGCAAGCTGTGTCTTTGCCTGATGTGCCGCGGTTTGACCGAGATGAAGCCCCGCTGCTAGAGCTGTTCAAGGCCAACTTGGAACGCATGGGCGGCAAACTGGCTGAATTTACCGCCGGCGCCGACTTAAACGCCTGGGTGGCCGAAAACTATCCGGAAGCCAAGGTCGTCTGCGCCGCCACGCCGGAGGTCAGCGGCAATCGGGCGATCACCGACGAGACGGATCCCAAAACATTGGAAAACGTCGACCTGGGCGTCGTCCGGGCGGTGTTCGGCGTGGCTGAGACGGGATCGGTCTATCTCAGTGAACGTCAACTCTCTGTTCGCGCCCTGGGCTACCTGTCCCAACATTTGCTGGCACTGCTGGATCCGGCCGATATCGTCGGCAACCTGCACCATGCATTTGCGCGCCCCGAATACACCGATAATCGGTATTCGGTTCTGATGACGGGTCCTTCTGCCACGGCGGATATTGAAGGCGTATTGATCCATGGCGCTCAGGGTGTGCGCAGCCTGACGGTGGCTTTAGTAGCAAATGGCGACGGCGACAGCATAACCGTCTAACCTCCGGTGTCGGCTCCTGGAAGCTGTGGGATCTTTCGATCGAGGAGCAGGAGCAAGCGCCGGTTTAACATCTGACAACAAGGAGGCGTTATGGCGACTGAAAAAATGGATAGCACGGGGAAGAACCGGCAGCCGAGCGGCCTGCTCGTTATGCGGACGATAACTATGCCGCGCGACTGTAATCCCAACGGTGATATCTTTGGTGGCTGGATCCTCTCGCAGATGGACCTCGGGGGAGGGCTGCTGGCCAAGGAAGTGGCTCACAGCCGTGTGGTCACCGTTACCATCGACAAAATGACCTTTGTGAACCCCGTTCATGTGGGTGATACCATATGTGTCTATGCCAAAGTGGCAAAGCTTGGCAACACCTCCATGGAAATCAAACTTGAGGTGTGGGCCAAAGACCTTACCGAGGAATTCGCGGAAGAACGGCACATCGTCACCGAAGGGATATTCAAGTATGTGTCCATTGACACAGAAGGGCGTCCGCACCCCATCCCGAAAAATCCCACTCTGCCCGCAGAAGATCGGACCATTTAAAAAGGTCTTGGTGCGTCTGAATGTGCATTTTTCAGGGCACTTAAGGGGTTAAGGGTGTTTAAACCTGGCGCAGTGACTTTCATTGAGCGATGAAACCTTGGACGCTTAGGTTAGTAATGCCGCCATTAATAAAACAGGGTGAAGATTGCCTGTTAAATAACTAGCGTGTTGCGCCTTTAGCCATCACAGGCATAAAAGTGGTTGCCATCAATTTGGAAAGTGGCGCTGTGGCTCACGCCGCTGAAGGCTTGGCAGTCGGGCCACCTTGGTTTACACCCTACCATGAGCGCTGGCGCAGGCACACAGTACCGCCGTAGAAAGCTTTTCCGGCACCAAAGGTTTTGGCCGCGGACCACTCCGGCAGGAGCAATCGGATGATAATAACATTTAACGGTAGGATTCAAGCGCCAAGTCTCAGGCATAACCGGGTTTCAGGTTTCCGATGACAGAGGTCAGAGAGCAGATGACGGACATGCGTTCCAGATTTGATCGCCAACAGGTCACAAACACAGGCCTGCCCTTCTTCAATTTTACCAAATGACCGCATCCCGATGCATTCGGCAATGGATCACTTTTGATTCATCCGCTTTTTGAAAAAGTAACTTCTTAACTTTAAATCGCAATTTCAGTCTCGCTTGCTACAGGTATTTTCATTTTACTGTCGAGGAAAATGCTACGCACGCAATTTTATAAAAGCCAGAGCTTTACTTTTGCTATCATAGGAGCGGTCTTAGCAGCCATTGCAATTCCCGACCTTGGCATCAAGGGGGGTCCGCTTAAGACAGAAATAAGTACAAAAATTGCTGTTGCGCTCATATTTCTCATCCAAGGGCTTTCCTTTCCCACTCGCCAAATCGCAAAGAGCGCCGCAAAGCTCAGGTTGCATATTTTCTGTCAAATAAGCATCTTTGTCGCAGCGCCCTTCCTTATGATGGGGCTTCTTGCGTTCGTAGGAGATTGGATACACCCAGGGATAAGCTCCGGCTTCATTTACCTGGCTGTATTACCGACCACGATTTCCTCAGCTATCGTCATGACAGGCAACAGTGATGGGGATAGTTCGTCCGCGCTATTTTCAACAACCCTTTCAAACCTATTGGGCGTGTTCATTACGCCATTGCTTTGCACACGCCTCTTGGACATCTCTGCAGGCGAGTCCATAGCGCTGGGCACTCTGATAGCCAAGCTTTCCCTCTTTGTCTTTCTCCCAATCATCCTCGGTCAATTGATACGACCTTTTGTTCGCGACTGGATGCAAAACTCCAAGAAGCAGTTTAAAAGTTTAAGCAATAGCTTTATCTTGTTTGTGGTCTATGCCGCTTTTTGCAACAGTGTCAAAAACGGCATTTGGATGGAAGTTGGTCTGCTAGAAATTGGTGTTACACTGGCAATCACGATGATGTACCTAATTGCTTTGTCTGCTTTCGTCTGGCTTACTTCACCAATCGCTGCGAAAAACCGATCGGAACAGATCGCTATTTTCTTCTGTGGCTCCCAAAAGACCCTCGCGGCGGGCGTACCCATGGCATCAGTAATATTTGCGCACTACCATGGAGAAGTATCAATTATGCACGGACTCATTATTCTGCCTCTCATGTGCTATCACCCGCTGCAGCTCTTACTCGCGGGGGCAATTTCGCCCCATTTCGTCGAGGCTCAGAAAAAAGCAGTCGCGACCAACGCGGATTAGAGATATGATGCATCACGACCTGTGGCCCAGCCTGAACACCCTAAATGTTTTGGGCTCCGGTGGTGAAAGTATCGACCTGCGGTCATTTGGGAAAATTAAACCTCACACGTCCAACAGAGAGTATCAGTGGAAATCATTTCACCCTAAACGACCCTTGTTTATCCTAAATTTAGTGCAAAAGTATCATATTGTCCTTTAGAAACAGCCATTAGGGCAATGTTCATTTCTAGTTTAGATCGAATATTTTTTTGAAATTTTTGCGATTTTCCACATTCTGATCGACACAATAACATCACAAGGCCCCGGATTTTACCGATGGTGAAGCAACCGCTTACGGGATTCGACTTAAAGCCGATGTGAACCTTTATGGCCAAACAGATTTTAATCGTAGACGATGAGCCAAATATTGTTGTGCCCATCCAGTTTTTAATGGAGCAGCAAGGATATAATGTTTTGATCGCTGAACGGGGTGACGATGCACTTGAGCTTATTTATCAATACAAACCTGATCTTGTGCTGTTGGATATCATGCTTCCGGGTATTGACGGATATGAAGTTTGCGAGATTGTGCGGTTGAACCCCGATTATCGAAACGTCAAAATGATATTTTTGACCGCCAAAGGCCGGCAGGTGGATATCGCCAAAGGGATGGCAGTGGGTGCGGACGATTATATTACTAAGCCCTATAAAAATGCAGAGCTTATGTCCAAACTCGAAGAGGTTTTGGAAACAACCTGAGAACCATTAGATAAGGAGGAAACTATGCAGCTGTTACAAAAAGTTTTTCAAGGATTACTCCTCATGATAATCATGGCCGGAATGACCGCCACCCTGGAAGCCAAGGAAGTCAAATTGAAAATTGTGGCGCCCTGGGAAGCGGCCGGCCGGGTTTATAAAGTCGGGCCCCAATTATTACAGTTTCTGGGAACCTTTCAAGGCATCATGTACATCGAAGACGGCAAAGGCGAGCTGGATGCGGCCGCGTTTGTTTGTCCGGCAACCCAGGAACTCAACGCCGCAAATGGTCAGACCATCGCACATGGTCGCTGCATGGTCTCCGAGTCCGGGGGAAATACCGTGTATGCGGAGTTTACCTGCAAGGGCGACATGGATGGCTGTGAGGGAAAGTTTAAACTCACTGGAGGCGAAGGCCCATTTAAGGGTATTAAAGGCTCCAGCGACCTGGTGATTCGATCATCGCTAGGGGCGGTTGCCATCAATTTGGAAAGTGGCGCTGTGGTTCACGCCGCTGAAGGCTTGGCAGTTTGGCCTAACCTGACATATAGATTACCATCTAAATAATCCCTTAGCTGCATAAACAACTTGGCAAAGAGTAGATAATGTCAGGCGACTATTACAGATAGGATAGCAAAACACTAAATTGTGAATATTCCCATTGGTGAATTGAAAGGATTGGATCGATATTACCATGTTGTTTACCCGGAGGGAAAGCCGGAGAACTTCAGATTCTGCGTTGCTGCGGGCTCGAAGTAAAGAGCTATGACGTCACCCTTAGTCGCCTTGATTCAGAAGCCCCCCAGCTTTTACAACAGTGGGGTAATCTTTCCTGAAAATCGTAATTGTAGGATTCGTAAACCGTTCTTTGAAAATTAAATTAGAAATTACCTTAAAAAAGCATCTAACGCCCAATAGCTTTGTTGTGAGCCTCGTTTGGCAGAACCGGGGACCTTTTTCCGCGAACCGGCATACACACCTCTTGTATGCTGCGCTTTGGCGTCGGCTTACGCCTTGCTCTTGAACGCGATCTACTATTTTTTAAATGAGTTCTATATAACTACTATGTTGGTGTAAACCCAATGAGGATAGCGTGTGTGCGTTGAGAGCCGGCAACCGGCATGCAGAATATTACACCTGTGCCAACAAACGGTGTTAACTCATCCATGGCTTGCGCGTCATAATTCCTTTGGCCGCAACCGGCGTATTTCTGTTAAGGATCATTAAGATTTTGGATAATTACTGCGCCGCCACCATTGGGTTTGCGTACGCTAATTCAAAATCAATTTTGCCATAAAAAATTGACAGCCCTATAACACAAGGAGGGTAAAATGGGAAACATCACCATACCCAAAGGACTTACCGGTCAAGAGATTTTAAATGACAATCTGTACAATAAAGGAATGGCCTTTACCAATGCCGAAAGAATTGCTTTGGGGATTGACGGGCTCTTGCCACCGATGGTCAGCACCATCGAGGAGCAGGAAGTCCGTGTCATGGATAATTATCACCAAAAATCGACGAACCTTGCAAAATACATTTTTCTGATGTCCTTGCTGGATCAAAATTTGACCTTGTTCAATCGCGTGCTGGTCAATCATCTGGAAGAAATGATGCCCATCATTTATACCCCCACGGTAGGCGAGGCCTGCCAGCAGTACTCCTTCATCTTTCGTCGGCCCCAGGGGGTGTTTTTGGCGGCGCATGAAAAAGGACGCTTTGCTGAACTGCTGCGGCAATGGCCCGGCAAAGACGTCCGGGTCATCGTGGTTACCGACGGCGAACGGATTCTGGGTTTGGGGGATCTGGGGACCTCTGGAATGGGAATTCCTGTGGGCAAACTATGCCTTTATGCGGCCGGCGCCGGCATCCCCTTTCATCAATGTTTGCCGGTAATGATCGACGTGGGCACCAATAATGCCGAGTTCATCAATGACCCGTACTACATCGGGCTCAAACAGGAACGCATTCGGGGCAAGGCCTATGATGCGATTATCGAAGAATTTGTCATGGCGGTGCAGGAAGTATTTCCCAAGGCTTTGATTCAGTTTGAAGATTTTGGCAATCTGAATGCTTTCCGGTTGCTGGAAAATTACCGTAACCGGGTGTGTACTTTCAATGATGATATCCAGGGAACCGCCTGCGTGAGCCTGGCCGGTTTGTCAGCGGCCATGCGGCTCACCAACCGTAAACTGCAAGATCAGACCTTTTTATTTCTAGGAGCGGGTGAAGCCGGGACCGGCATCGGTGAGTTGATTGTATCCGCCTTAGTAAAAATCGGCATGTCGGCGGATAACGCGCATCAGCGCTGCTGGTTTGTGGATTCCAAAGGACTGGTGGTTCAAAGCCGTGAAAATCTGGCGGACCACAAAATACCCTTTGCCCATGATCATGCACCGGTTCCGGATTTCCTGTCAGCCGTGCAGGCACTCAAACCCACGGTAATCATCGGCGTATCGGGCCAGGCCGGCAAGTTTGATAAACAGGTGCTGCAAACCATGGCGGCGATCAATGAACAGCCGATTATCTTTGCGCTTTCCAACCCCACCATCAAGGCAGAATGTACGGCCAACGAGGCGTATACCTGGACCGAGGGCCGCTGCCTGTTTTCCAGCGGCAGTCCATTTGACCCGGTCACCATCGACGGAAAGACCTTTACACCCGGACAGGGCAACAATGCGTATATCTTTCCAGGAGTGGGGTTAGGCGTCATTGCCAGTCAAGCCAAACATGTGACCGAAGGCATGTTTCTGGCCGCGGCCGAGACACTGGCCGAGCAAGTATCTGAGGCTGATTTTGAAACCGGGCGCCTATACCCGCCATTGAATACCATTCGTCAGATTTCGTTGCATATTGCTGTGGCTGTGGCTGAGCTGGCGTTTGAAGAAGGACTGGCCCGCGTTGAACGGCCGGATGATATAAAGGCGTTTATTCAATCGCAGATGTTTGAACCGCAATATCCATCATATGCATAATCATTTATTAATAAATTTGATAATGCAAGTAGCGCCCTCTGATTCAGGTAGGTTTATGTAAGAAAAAATAGGAGAACAGGGCAATGGCTGATGCAACCGAAGAAATTGGCAAAAGTTTGTCCCAAAAAATTGGTATATTTCTGGGGCCTGTCCTGTTTCTTCTTGTTATATTGTTTGTTGATTTGGAGCCGGGCAAACCGATCGTCACGCGCATGGCGGCGGTCGCGGTTCTGATGGCCGTCTGGTGGATTACCGACGCCATTCCGCTGTTTGCCACCGCCTTGCTGCCTCTGATGCTTTATCCGCTGCTGGGCATATTGAGCACCAAAGCCACGGCGCCCATTTATGTCAATAGCACGATTTTCCTTTTTATGGGTGGCTTCATAATCGCCCTGACCATGGAGAAATGGAAGCTTCACAAGCGCATCGCGTTGCATATCATCCGCACCATCGGAAGCGGACCCTCCCGAATCGTTTTAGGTTTCATGGTAGCCGCGGCCTTCTTGTCCATGTGGATATCCAATACTGCCACGGCCATTATGATGCTGCCCATCGGCATGGCCATCATATCGCAGATGGAGACCGAATTCGGCAGGGAAGAAACCCATAAACTGAGCCTGGGTTTGCTGCTGGGCATCGCCTATGCATGCTCGGTGGGAGGAATGGCCACCCTTGTGGGAACGCCCCCCAACCTGGCCTTTGCCAGGATTTTCTCGATCACTTTTCCCACCGCCAAACCGATCGCTTTTGGGAGCTGGTTTTTCCTGGCACTGCCCCTGTCAGTGGTTTTTCTGGTTATTATCTGGTGGTTTCTTACTAAAATCCTTTACCGGGTTCCGGCACATGTGACCATAGATCAATCCATCGTGGAGAAGGAGTATAAAGCCCTGGGACCCATGAGCTATGAAGAGCGGATTGTGCTAGTGATCTTTGCCCTGACCGCCGTATTGTGGGTTTTCCGGAAAGACCTGGTCCTGGGATTTGTTTCTATTCCCGGATGGTCGAACCTGATTCCGTATCCGAAACTGATCGACGACGGCACCGTGGCGCTGTTTATGGCCATGCTGATGTTTTTTATCCCCACGCGCAGCCTGGGTGCCGATTCACCCACCCTTATGGGGGGGGAGGATGTTGTCGATAAAATGCCCTGGGGCATCGTTATCCTTTTCGGCGGTGGTTTTGCCATGGCCAAGGGTTTTCAGACCACCGGGCTGGCCACATTGATCGGTGAAAACTTTGCGGGTATCGGGCAGCTGCATCCCATCGTTATGGTGTTTATTATCTGCTTTACTATGACCTTTTTGACGGAAGTGACATCCAATACCGCCACCACCCAGATGATTCTGCCGATCCTGGCTTCGGTCGGGGTTCAAAATCAACTTAATCCGCTGCTGCTTATGATCCCAGCCACCCTTTCAGCCTCCTGTGCCTTTATGATGCCCATTGCCACACCACCCAACGCGATTGTTTTCGGTAGCGGGCGGATCAAAATTGCGGATATGGCCAAAACCGGCATTTTAATTAATATTATCGGCATCATTTTGATCACCCTTTTATATTTTGTCGGGCCGGCCATTTTTGATATCGATCCCAATGTATTTCCCGAATGGGCCAAACAGATGGGGACCGCAAAATAGTTAACCATCGTTTTTTTTGACTGCTTTGCTTCTGGAAGCCTGCATACCTTTCAACATTCAGGCCCTAATATGCTGCATGGCATAATGGAAATGAACCAAAGATGACAAACACATTAAAATATGGTTTCGCTCTTTTTTGGGTGATTTGCACACTGATCGGATGGCCGTGCGCCGGTGTGGCCTCCACCGAGGCGGTGGTCATCGGGGCGCCGCTGCCGCTATCGGGCGACCTACAAGAATTCGGCCGGATCATGAAAAATTCTCTAGAATTGGCCGCAGAGACCATTAACCAGTCCGGCGGAATAAAAGAAAGCCCTGTGAAACTGCGATTTGCCGATACCCAGGGAAATGTTTCGATGGCGGAGAAAGTTGTCAAAGATTTAGCGGCAGCTGGATCCGTGATGATGGTAGGCGGCTATGCCAGCGATCCAACCTACCGCATGGCCCGACGGGCGCAGAAAAAGGATATCCCATTTCTGATCAGCACGGCTTCGGCCGACAAAATCACCCAACGTGACTGGGATAACATCTACCGGCTCAATCCGCCGATCAGCGAATATACCCAGGGGCTGGAAGATTTCTGGATTAAGAATTTCAAACCCAAATCCATGGCAATTATATTTGAAAACAGCATGTTCGGCACCACCGGCGCCATGCGCATGATGGAATTCTGCCAGGATCAGGCCATTGAGATACAGGCTCAAATCACCTACGACCGGAAGACTGCCAGTCCGGAATATTTGCGCGCCCTGCTGGCCCCTCTGACAGCAGCGCCGCCGGACGTTATCTATATGATCGCTTATCTTGAAGACGCGGTGATGCTGGTGCAGCAAATTAGGGCCCTCAAGATAACCTCTCTACTTTGCGGAGGGGCGGGAGGATTTACGCTGGAAGAATTTACCAAAAGAGCGGGCCAAGATGCCGATTATGTATTGACGGCGGCCTTATGGTCGCCGAATGTCCGTTACCCGGGAGCTATGGAATATTTCAACCAATATATGGAGCGCTACGGCAGCATGCCGAGTTATCACGGGGCCGAAGCCTATTCGGCCCTCTTGGTTGCCGCCGATGCCCTGAAGCGAGCAAAATCTTTTAAATCCAGAGATATCAGAACGGCACTGGACCAGATTTATATGCAGACACCCTTTGGACCGGTCAAGTTTTATAACTATGAAAACTTTAAACACCAAAACAGCGTTAAAACAATCGTGTTGCAAATTAATGATGGCAAATTTAAAACCGTATGGCCCCCGGAAGTCGCTACCATGCCATTCGCCTTACCGCCGGTGTATTAAGATAGCAGAATTAATGCGAGGATTCTAAATCTATGGAAAAGGCCATTTTAGCTTTTATTCAATCGCAACCGATCGTTAACCTTTTCCTGATATTGGGCATAGGCGTTGTCGTCGGTAAAATAAGAATCGGAAAAATCGATATCGGTTCGGTAACCGGAGTGCTTTCTATCGGTCTGATCGCGGGCCATTTCGGACTTCCGATTCCAGCGCCCGCCCTTAATTTGGGTTTTATCCTATTTATCTATTGCGTCGGGGTTCAGGCCGGACCCCGTTTCTGGGGGACTTTCAAACAGGATGGCGGCCGCTATTTGATCCTGGCTCTGGTCACCGCGGGATCTGCTGTGGGTTTGGTATGGGCCTTTTCGCGTGCATTTGAACTCGAACAAGGCTTTGCGCCCGGTTTACTGGCCGGCGCGCTTTCCAGCACGCCAACGCTAATCGCCGCCAAGGATACCCTGGCACAAGGGCTAGAGCTAGCGCAAGGTCTGACCCGGGAGGCTGTACTTGCCAACCTGTCGGCAAGCTACGCCATCACATACGTTTTCGGTATGGCCGGCCTGATTATATTCATTGCGTTAATACCGAAAATATTTCGTATCGATCTTCAGGAAGCAGCTAAAAATCTGTCAGAGGCGGCCTGGATACGCGCCAGTCGCGTTGCAGACGACGCTATCGAGATCAAGGAAACGCCCACCGTTCGAGTTTACCGGGTGGAAAACGAAGAAACTTTGAATCGTGGGCTGGATGATCGGGAATATGGCCTTGATGCGGAAGTCTGCCGCGTCAAGCGCGACGGAGAGGTTTTCGCGCCTGATTATCCCCCTCAATTTCAATTGGGGGATCATGTTGCCCTGGTGGGCAATCAGTCCGCCCATGAACACGCCCTTGAAATTTTCGGTCCGGAGACCTTTGATCAGGAACTACTTGACCGCACCATTGAGACCAAGACCATTGTTATGTCAAAGAAAGCCTTTGATGGTAAAACCATTGCGGAAATGAACTTTACCGTCAACAATCATTGCATGCTTTTGCATCTGACGCGAGCCGGAATGGACCTGCCCCGTCGCCCCGACACGCAAATCCGACGGGGGGATATCCTCATTTTTTCGGGGACCAAATATCATCTGCAGGCCTTGTCCGAACGGATTGGTTTCGCCGAAAGCCGGTGGCAGGAAACCGATCTGATGACGTTCGCCTTTGGCATCGCATTGGGACTTTTAATCGGCATACCCTCATTTACCGTAAGCGGTACCAGAATCGGCCTGGGTGCCGCCGGCGGTTTGCTGGTATCCGGGCTTATTTTCGGTATGTTGCACTCACGCTTCATTTTGTTTGGTAGGCTGCCGATTGCCGCGCGCAACATTTTAATGGAGCTTGGCTTGCTGCTGTTCATGGCCGGTGTGGCTGTCAATGCCGGCACCACCATTGTGGAGACATTTCTTGGCGCCGGTGCCAAACTAGTATTGCTCGGCGTAGCCGTGACGATTGTTCCGGTTTTAGTCTGTTTTTTCGTCGGCCGCTTTCTGCTGAAAATGAACGGCGCTCTGCTGATGGGGGCCGTTACCGGGTCGATGACCAGTTCCGGCGCTTTGCAACATATCAACCGAAGCGCGCAAAGCACGCTGCCTACCTTAGGCTACGTCGGGGCCTATGCCTTTGCAAACGTATTTCTGACAATTGCGGGCAGTATTGCCATGCGGTTCTGAGGTCTCAAATAATAATCAATGATAAAGGAGAAACTTCAGATGTCTGAGAATCGTCAGCCGGTACGCGTTTTCATCAATGTCATGCGCGCGCGTCTGACCGTGATCGGATTTAACATTGCGATTGTATCGTTTCAAATCGCTCAACTTTACCAGGCTTCAGACGGTCTCAGGGTACCTGGCGTGGGCCATGCGCTGCACGTCGGGGCCGATATGGCCCTCTTCATGTCCCTGGCCCTGTCGATGATCGCACTGATGGTGTTCATCATGTCCAGCTCAATAGACGAGTTGGGCTTCTGCACCCACTGGTCACTTTTTGCCGGAGACCTGCTCATGTACCTAGCTCTGGCACACACGCTGAGCGGGTTCTTTGGACCGCTGGCGTCATCGATGGATATCGTTGCCGGTAAACTTACGGACAAAGCATCGGAATTATTCATTCTTAAAGTGGCAACGATTGGTATGGGCGGAATCGGATGGTTCATGGCAGTTTACGTTGGGCCTTTGGTATCGCTGCTGCGATCCCCTTTCCAACGTCGCATTAACATCCTGATTGGTATTGCGTACCTGGTAGTACTGGTGGTGCTTTGCTGGGTCAATGTCCAGATGGTGCGAGTGGAGGCGGCGGTTGCCGCCGACGAGCCGGGGCTGATCTTCGGCATCCTGAGGGAAATGGTCCAGCCCCTGCGATGGTAAATATTTGACTAAATTTATAAATAAGCGAAAAATATAACGGAGAATGACATGGATATCAAACTACCTCGCGTTATCATCATGCTCGTTTTTTTAGCTATCCTGTGGTTTGTGCCACCACCCTGGGGCGTAACACCTCAGGCCTGGCATCTGTTTGCCATCTTCATTACCTGTATTTTGGCGGTGGTGATCGGTGCCAACCCGATTCTTACCACCGCCATTATCGCCGCGGTGGTGGCCATTTTTCTGGGAGTCCTGGATCCGGTCAAGGCCTATTCGGGCTTCGGCAAGGCTTTTATTCTGCTGATTGTGGTCGCCTTTCTGGTGGCCAGCGCCGTAATCAAGTCCGGACTGGGCAAGCGGATAGCGTATATGCTGATCAGCAAGTTCGGCAAATCAACACTGCGGCTAGGCTACTGCATGGTGTTTACCGATATGCTGATCGCTCCGGCATTCCCCAGCAATGTGGCGCGCTCGGGGGTTTTGTACCCGATCACTCTGGCACTGGCCCGGGGAGGCGGCTCCCGAGTCGAAGACGGTACGCAAAAAAAGATGGGCAGCTATCTGATGATGAACTGCATGGCCGGGCTCTCCCTGTCTTCGAGCCTGTGGTTAACCGCCATGGTGGCTAATCCGATTGGCGCCAAAATGGCCGCCGATGCGGGCGTTGAAGGCATCAGCTTCGGTTCCTGGTTTCTGGCAGCCAGTGTGCCGGTGTTCGCAGGATTCATTATCTTGCCGCTTCTGCTCTACAAACTGTTCGCCCCGGAAGTCAAAGAAACCCCTGAGGCTCCCAAGTCAGCCGCCGAAGAACTGCAAAAGATGGGGCCCATGTCGCGGGATGAATGGATCACCGGCATCACATTTGCGATCATGGTGGCTTTATGGGCATTGTCGGGGAAGCTGGGGATTGACAAGACCGCGGTGGCCTTCGGAGGTCTGGCGGTGTTAATGGTTGCCGGCATATTCACCATAGATGATCTTAAAGCCCAGGGAGGGAGTGCCCTGAGCACCTTCATCTGGTTTTCGATCCTGTACACCATGAGCAGCCAGTTAAATGAGTTGGGGTTCATGAAGGCAGTGGGCAACCAGCTATCCTCGGATCTGCAGGGACTGAGCTGGCCGGTTGTGTATGTGGCCATCGTAGTGCTATATGTGGTGCTACACTATGTTTTTGTCAGCCAGACCGCCCAGATGCTTGCGCTTTACAGCGTATTTTTAGGGGTTGCAGTTCAATCCGGAGTTCCACCGATGCTCATCGCGCTGATGCTGCTGTTTGCCACCAACTTTTTTTCAGCGATTACACCCCAGGCTGCCGGCGCCAATGTGCTGTGTGCCGGCAGCGGCTATCTGGCCCAGGGAGACATGTATCGAATGGGTGGAATTATTACCCTGGTTAATCTGTTGATCTTTTTAATCATCGGAACGCCATGGATTTTGCTAGTGGTGATGTAAAGCCTGAATTCGACATTTGATGGAATTTCAATTTTAAAAATAACCGCCTGTGAATTGAAGGCATCGCTTTATGTCTGTCGACCAGTATATGACGATGGGCATTTGGGGCTTAGCGTTTGCTATATTAATAAAAGGTAAGGTCCCGCCCGTGGCTATTTTTGTGGGTGCCCTGATATTGACGTTCGCCTTCCATTTGGCACCTTTAGGTCAAAGCTTAAAAGGATTTTCAAATTCTGACACGCTCACAGTTGGTGCATTGTTGATGGTAGCCGTCAGAATGTACCGCACCGGTGCCATTACATTTATTACCGAAAAACTCTTCGGCCACCCCAAAAGCTTGCCGGCCGCACAAGCGCGAATTCTACTGCCGGTAGCTTGCAGCAACGCTTCTTTTAATGCGCCGATGGGTTATCAAACCAACCTGATGGTCTATGGCCCGGGCGGATACAAATTTACGGACTTTGTTAAATTTGGAATTCCCATGACCATCGTAGTGGGGATTATTACCATCATTGTCGCACCTCTGGTGTGGCCTTTTTGACCTAAAATCAGTCGGCGTTTTTTTCAGACGCTCAATATGAATCGAAGGAGGTATGCGCACATGGTCGATTTTAACTATCAGGATGTATTGCCTTTGGGCGAGGATAAGACCGCTTATCGCCTGTTAAGCGATGCGCACATATCGGTTAAAACGTTCAATGGTATTGATGTTCTGGCAATTGAACCGGAGGCATTGACCCTGCTGGCCGAGCAAGCTTTCAAAGATGTTTCCCATCTTTTTAGACGCTCGCATCTGAAATCGTTGGCCAACATCTTGGATGATCCTGCAAGTTCAGACAATGACCGCTATGTCGCCCTGGAAATGCTTAAGAATGCGGCCATAGCGGCTCAAGGCATTTTTCCCATGTGCCAGGACACCGGTACCGCCGTTATCATGGGCAAAAAAGGACAGCAGGTTTGGACCGGTTTTTGTGATGAAGAAGCGCTGTCACGCGGCGTGTACAATGCCTATACCCAAGATAATTTGCGCTATTCGCAAAATGCCCCTTTGAGTATGTTTGAAGAGCAAAATACCGGCTGCAACTTACCGGCTCAGATCGAGATATATGCGACGCAGGGCTCTGAATATAAATTTCTATTGATCGCCAAAGGCGGCGGATCTGCCAACAAAACCTATCTTTATCAGGAAACCAAAGCCATTCTGACACCGGAGAATTTGATCAATTTTATGATCGCCAAAATGAAAACATTGGGCACCGCCGCATGTCCGCCCTATCACTTGGCATTTGTGGTGGGCGGCACATCGGCGGAATTTAATCTGAAGACCGTCAAAATGGCTTCGGCCGGTTATTTGGATGCGTTACCTACGCATGGAAGTGAGACCGGGCATGCTTTCCGGGATCTGGAATTTGAAGCGCAAGTATTAAAAGCCTCTCGTGAACTGGGTATCGGCGCCCAGTTCGGGGGTAAATATTTTTGCCATGACGTCAGGGTCATCCGCTTGCCCCGCCATGGCGCTTCCTGTCCGATCGGTTTGGGCGTCAGTTGCAGTGCGGATCGCAATATTAAGGCCAAAATCACCCCGGAGGGTATTTTTTTGGAACAACTTGAAACCAATCCGGCCCAGTTTTTACCGGAACCACAGGAACAAGATGACGCGGCGGTAAAGATCGATCTAAACCGGCCCATGGCGGAAATTCGATCCACGCTTGGTCAATACCCGGTTTCCACACGCTTGCTGCTTACCGGCAAAATCATCGTGGCCCGCGATATCGCCCATGCCAAATTGAAGCAGCGCCTGGATGCCGGTGAAGGTCTGCCGCAGTATTTTAAGGATCATATTATCTATTATGCCGGGCCGGCCAAAACCCCGCAGGGTTATGCCTCCGGATCCTTTGGCCCCACCACCGCAGGACGCATGGATCCGTATGTGCCCGAATTTCAGAAGCAAGGCGCTTCTTTGGTGATGCTGGCCAAAGGCAATCGTTCCCCAATCGTTACCAAATCCTGCAAAGAAAACGGCGGTTTTTATTTGGGATCCATTGGGGGGCCGGCCGCCCGTCTCGGCCAAGATTGTATTACTAAAGTAGAAACGATAGAATATTCAGAGCTTGGCATGGAAGCCATTTTTATGATCACGGTAAAAGATTTTCCGGCCTTTATTATTGTCGATGATAAGGGTAATGATTTTTTTGAGAAATTGCTCGATTAGTGCCTGATTGTTTTACCCAAAATCATGCAAAAGATAAATCCGCCCGGAGATCTGCCAGCAAGGTTCGAACTAATCTAAAAAACTGTAACAAAAAAATAGTAGATTACAAAATAAAGAAAAGACACGTTACTTATGCAGGGTTTGATAAGATTTCATAAGGAAGGGAGTTAATATGGATACATATGATGTCGTTATCGTGGGGGCCGGCCCTGGGGGGCTTGCGTCTGCCATCAAGGCCAAGGAAATGGGGCTGAGTTACGCGGTCTTGGAAAAAGGTGCAAACATTTTCCAGGGTATTATCGATTCCTATCCTAGCGGCAAAAAAATATATCCCACCATACCCAAAGGACAAAGCGAACCTTATGCCGTCCCTGAGCTGGCGCCAAACAATGAATCGGTGGAAGCGTATGTGGCCAATATGCAAAGCTGTGTCGCAAAAAATAAAATTGAAGTTCAACTGGGCCAAGATGCCAACAATCTCATCAAGCAGCAGAAAGGGTTTAAAGTCGTCACGAACCAGAATGAATATGAATGTGCCAATGTTGTTTTAGCTTTCGGACGAAGCCTTCCTGCTGACTTGGGTGTTTACGGGGATGCCACCCATGTTCGCCGGCGCCTGGATAACACCGATCAGTTTATCGGCAAGACCTGCCTGGTGATTGGTGGTGGCAATTCGGCGGCTGACATTGTGGCGGCGCTGTCAAAGGCCAAAAGAACCGCCGAAGATGGCACGACCGTTTTCTGGGCCCACAGGCGAGGGCCGTTCAAGGTGGACCAGGAGGTCGCCCGCGATTTGGGTGAGGAAATTCTTCTGGGCGGCAACATCCGAATCCTGCAGGAGGCGGTGCCACGTCTTGGGGAGGTGGATGAAAACGGTATATACAGGCTGCTGATTGGGATTCATGACATCGATGTTGACAATGACCTGCGGTTTCACGAGGGCTTAAGCTTTCCGATGGATAATGTGATTGCCTGTGTTGGAACGCAGGGGCCCGCCCCAGTGTTTGAACAAATGGGGCTTGAACAGATTACTGCCGATAAGATCGATGGCAAACCTCGAAAATCCGGCAAGGCCGGGCCCAAGCTGATTGTGCTAAAGTCGGGCTTTCAGACCAGCACTGCAGGCATTTATGCCATCGGGGCGGCCATCAGTCCGGCGTATGCCTTCGTTGGCGAGGACGGCACTTTACAGCGTCAAAAGCACACGGATTTGATCTATACGGCCATAAGCGATGGCGTCCAGGCGATTGAACACATCGCCGGTAGAATGCCTTAAAATTTTATCTCATGATCGAAAAGCCGGCCGTTCACAACCCACCAGGCATCAACGCAACAAACAGAATTTGCAGAAAAACCTTTATAAATTTTGCAGGAATATTTTCAAAGTGAATTAAAAAATGCGCATCCTGTCCATCAGGGCCAAGCTAACGGCCTGGTACACAAGCCTTATAACCTTGACTTTCGTGCTTGCGGGATGCATTGCTTACGGACTTCTAAGCTACAGCCTTAAACGTGATACCGATGCGGCCCTGAAAAGATTCGCCGATGTAATAGTCCAAAAGACGCGTTTCGTCGATGCCTTTTTGCCCCCCGCCGAAGTTGACGATCTCTATCGTCGTTTCTTTGGCTTTGCGCCGGCTGACCGGCATGTCGATCTCTTTGATCCGCTGGGAAGGCGTGATCCCCACTTGTCACCGTCGCAATCTGAAGAACGTTTCTTGGGTGCGCAGGCCCTGAAAAATGCGTCCCAAGGGTTGCCCACATTCGAAACGATCGCTTCCACAGGAAACAATCCAGAAAGGTTTCTAACCGTACCGGTGATGGAAAACGGCCGTCTCGCCAACTTGATCCGGGTGGGCATATCGCTGGAAAATATATATAAACCCCGTCGGCGCTTTTTTTTAATGATGGCGTATGTACTGCCCTTTGCCCTGCTGCTGGCCGTTGGCGGCGGTTGGTTGCTAGCCCGCCGGGCGCTTAAGCCGGTTGACCCGGTGACAGCAACGGCCCAGCCTATCAGTGACGAACATTTAAACGAACGCCTGCAGGAGACCGGCAGCGGCGATGAACTGGACCGATTGGCCCAAACGCTCAACCATATGTTTGGCCAACTAGATGATGCGTTGCATCAAATGCATCAATTAAGTGCCGGCACCGCCCTAAAACTTCAAACCCCCCTTAACGCCTTGAAAAATGAACTGGAGGCCGCGCTCTCCTCACAAAAAAGTACCGCGGAATACAAACGTGTTCTTAAAAAGGGGCTCAAGGCGATCGAAGAGATTAACCATTTGGCGGAAGGTCTGCTGGTGCTTGCCCGCGCCGATACCGGCCTGCTGCGACTCGAGCTGCGACCCGTTGTACTAAAAGAACTTGTGCAGGAAACCTGTGAACAGATGCAAGACATGGCCGCTGCGCATTCGATTAGATTGCAGTTGGGCGCCCTTGCGCCCATATCTTTGCGCGGAGACCGGGTTCAACTGCGAAGGCTTCTATTACATCTAATGGAAAATGCGATCAAATATACACCCGTCGGCGGCAGTGTCACCCTAACCATTCAATCAGATGACCCTTGGGCCTCTCTGAAAATCACCGACACGGGAATCGGTCTTTCAAAAAAGGAACTGCGGCGGATATCCAACCGGTTTCAAGGCCGCACCGATACGCGTTCCGGAGATGAAAAGGGCCTCGGTTTGGGACTAAGCATTGCCCAAACCATCGCCGAAGCACACGGTGGGCACATCGGTGTTGAAAGCACCCCCGGCCAAGGCAGTACGTTTACGGTTCTTCTACCAATGAATCCTTCCAGAAGCTAGCGCAAAAAAGATTGAATTTGAAAGGATTGTTGATCGAATATGAAGAATCAGGGCAAAATTTGGGATGAAAAAGGCAGGCCTATTGCAAAAGGCCTGCCCTTTTGAAGCGTTTAAGACAATAAACTTAACATTAGATGGAATCTTTAAGTTTTTTGCCTGGTCTGAACTTGACGTAATTAGCGGCTTTAATCTTGATTACTTCGCCGGTTTGCGGATTGCGGCCTTTGCGGGCTTTACGGCGTGCTTTTTGAAACGTTCCGAAACCAACAAGGGTTACTTTGCCGTTTTTCTTCTTCAGCGCCTTGGCAACACCACCCATAAAAGAATCGAGTGCTTTCCCGGCGGCGGCTTTGGAAATCACGGCATCCTTAGCCATCTTTTCGATTAAATCTGCTTTGGTCATCTCTCTCCCTCCTCTTTGATTGATATTCGTTCTATGAGCCCTTTCTCTTTTATTTTGCTGGCTTTACAGCAATAATATTTCAATGTCAATAGCAGATTGCCTATTTTTGAGGGTTTTCAGCCCATAGGCGCTTCAAATAACGTTTTTATATGCATTTGTTGGCAACTCCACTTAAAAAATCGATCAAATAGGGCATAAATCAAGTCGAATTCTAAATTTATCAAATTAAGCTTCTAACCTCTTTAAAGCGGCGGGTAATTGGAGACGACAGGCGGCGGCAAAGTCTTCCGGGTAATGATTGTTGATCCAGCGCAGTTGAGCTTCACTAAACGCGCCCGGCGATTGGGGGGTTTTGGGCAGAAAACAGTAAAGTAGTCGCTGATCAGAATCAGGGCAATTGAAACGTTTGGAATATTCAATACCGCTGACCATGCGCATACCCATATTTTCCAATATGTTCATGGCAATATAAATGGCGCGATCCACTGCTTGGCGGGTCGGCGTATCGGTCTCCAATATGTTGCCCACCGGTTCCACTGTCATCACTTGCAATTCCCACTGGGAAGTCTGGGCTTTCGGTACGAATAAAAGCACCTTTGGGTCTTCAAAGATGATCAAGCTGCGATTAGGAGCATCGGAATTGTCCATGCGCTGATTGTTTCGAATGGCCTGGATGTAATTTTCAAAAAAATTTGCACGATATTCTTGGCGGTAGTCATTGCAAAAATCACGGACAAGATCCCCGCAGGCATAGGCGGCAATGCCATCACGGTATTGCGAATCGGCTAAATTCACCGCTACTGAATCCGGCAGCAGCGCATATTGCTGATGGATCTGTTGATGAGAGGCATGCAACCGGTATTTGCTGGGCGCAAAATCGAAACCAAAATTCCAACCCCAGAGGGTACTGGTAAATGGCAGAGACGTTTGCTGATCATTGGCAGATAAGGCCGCTGTAATCTTTTTGCGCAGATCCTCAAGCTGCGGCACTGCTAGCTGTTTGCGGCGTGAACTTATTGCTAAATCTAATTGTTCGGCCAACCGCAGATAGGTGCGCTGGTAATAGAGGTGGCGCATACCCTGTAAATCCACCCACGTCAGGTCCGCAATCCGATAACGAACAGCATCATGGGCCATATTGGCGGCATAATGGCCCCACGGGATGTAACTGTTGCGCCGCAAGTACTCAAAAACATGGCTGTGGCCTTTTGCATCCCGCCATTCGCCCACAATTTCGCTGCTGCCCTGGGCCCCGGGTCTCAATACCATCATATTTTTATAAATATCAGGCAGGAAACGATTGTTGGCGACCGCCTCAAACAGATCATGATGTTTGATGTCGGGACGGCTGAGACCTTTCTGATCGGTTTCATAAACGAGCCCTGTCGGCTGTCCGGTCTTTTTATCGTGGGTAAAGGCAGCACTTAATTCGGCCAAGCGCACAAGATCTTCCGAATCGGTGGAATTGACAGCCAGCGCCAGACACAGGGGCTCGGGCAAATGCTGGAAAAGTGTATCTAATTCCTGATCCAGTGGATCCTCTTCCGGAAACCATTGCCGAATATAGGAAGCAAACGATACCGCCGGCCTTTCTGGCAGTCTGATACTTTGCGGGGCAGCGGCCTTTCGATCCGCATAACGTTTAGATAAAAAGGTGGTGCCTCTGAAGGGAAAAGCATTGGGGATCTCGAAAATTATATCTGCCTGGGATTCCTCGACATCGCCGGCGGGAAAATTGGCGGTATTTTTAATATGGGAGCCGGCCTTTTGACCTAAAATGGTGACATAGTCATTTTCACGCAGATTGGCGACACGATAGGCGGGCTTGTGAAAACCGTAAACAAAATTTCCGTTGGGTGCCACACAGGTTCGCAGTTTCATGGTGAAACAAGGCCTCGATGATCATTTCCTGAGGTGGAAAAGATAGCATGGAAAATAGACCATTTTAACGGTTATCCGCCCACCAGAAATCATTATTTTCCAGCGGATCGTAAGATTTCCATTTGCCCTTGACATAGACTTTGGGAGCGAGCTTGGTTTCGTCACGGCTGCAACGCATCAGTCGATCCATGGTCATAACCCAACCTGTGGTGAATCCATGCTTTGCGATCGCCTGACGGCTGTATTCTGAGCAGGAGGGATACATCGGGCATTCACCACGGCGCACACCTTCTAAATGATTCAGCGGCCCACGGTAAAATGCGATAATCGGATGGGTGCTGGAAGACTCGGCCGCAGGTGATGATGCGTTATTGCCGGAATGGTTACAGGCAAGCAGCAGGAGCATCAAGCCCATATAAGAAATCAATTTTGGCAGCATGGGTATTCGTATGATTCAATGAATTGAAATATATTTATAATAAATCATACATGTAAAATGATTGGGATACAAGGTTTTAAGGCCCGCTTGGGGCAGACGTTATATTCATCTTCATCTTCCCGCCTGTTTCTACAAAATAATGATGGGCCACCGATGATTTAATGGCTAAAAAATAGGCGCACCCATCACTTGGGGTTTCAGCAAGGGTTTAGTCGATTTGAATGGCACGCAGCTGTGACCAAGAATCCCATCGTTTCCTAATTTTTGCGGGCCGGGCAAGCTCTTGCAAGATATCATCCACATAACGATCTTGACGCATCCCCACCAGTACAGTGGTAATACCCGCAGTTGTGCGCAAAACACGCACAGCCAGCTGGCTAAGCGAACCTTCCTGATCCCAATCCGGACCAGCCGACCGAACCTGCTTTTTAATGCTGTCAACCTGTTGAATGGCCGCTTTCGCATATACCGATGTAACCGCCTCCAAGGCGGCCGTTAGAACTTGCCGGTAGGAAGCTATCCATGCAGAGATTTTTGTATTTTGACTTGCCGACTGCTCTAAAAATTGAAAAGCCCTCTTCACGTGCGGCCACACATATTCTGCTACGATCTCTTGCCAGCGGTGGTAGGTTGCAAAACGCTGCCACTGCTGCAGCACCTGGCCGCCCAATAAATGCTTCTGGAGCCGATGCCCGAGATCTGTTGGCAAACCCAGGCCAGGCAAAATGGTGTCGGTAAATTGTGTTTCAGATTCGACCACAGCCGTTATGCGCTGATCCAGTTCTTTCGCATCGCAAGGCTGTTTGGAAGCGATGTCGGCCAAGCGCATCAAACGACGACCATCAAAGGCATTGAGGGGTCGATTGATCAGCACACCAAGGCCGCAGTGACGGGCAACCGCCAAAAGGCTGCGATCACCGGGCTGATTGATGTCAGTGACCGCACCGGTTTCCAACAGATTCATTGGAAATTGAATCAATTGAAAATGATGCTTGCTGTTCATCGATTCGGCAATTTTCCATATGGTTGTCAAACAAGTAAACTGCGGATCATCAGCTGTAGCGGGAAACGTATTGGAGCTGATACCGTAGAAACGAATGCGGCCCTTGGCAACCTCAGCCTCCAAGTGTTCAAAGGCCAATCGAATTCGCCGGTAATACTCCTTGCGAGCCGTTTTCAGTTCGATTCCCTTTTTATGGGCCCATCCCAAATAGTACTCCGGATTGTGCAGTAGGTAGCCATCCAGTGTTCCCATTTTCAGCCGCTGCAGGCTGCGCGTCAGTTGATCTTTCAAAAAGTCGGGATGGATGCAGTGCGCCAGTCCCTTGGTATACGGCACCAGATCCGGAAAGGGACGACCAGATTGCTTGCGTTTTTCGCTTAAGGCATAATTTTGACCTTGCAGATAACCGACCTTTGAAACCACGACCACCTGGTTGCGGGCTATGCGTTCCTCCACCATCAATTGTTGCAGCACGTTGCCAACCAGTTCCTCGGAACCACCATCGGCATAATTGGCACTGGTATCAATCAGGTTGACACCCTTGGTCAACGCGCGATGAAGGGCGCGTTCATGGGCCTTAATTCCGGCGCTAACGCGATAGCAACCAAAACCGGCCTGGCTAGTCCAAAGCCCGCTTTTTCCCAGTTCAAGGTATTGCAGCATGGAATGCTTTTCGGCATAGGTGTGTGTGCCCGAGATGGTGGCGTATCCGGCAATCATTGCAAGCTCCTAATAATAGGTCATTTTGATAAAATAATGGGAACCAATAATCATAGCTATTATATTGTTAGGCCATATTGCGTCATACAACCTTAATGCGATGCGGTTTTTATATAGCTTGTTTTAAAAGCTTTTTCACAAAACATTCAAGAAAATTTTATTCAAATTGTGGCCTAAAATACGAAGTGTCCTGCCTGTGATTGGGATCCGAAATGTCTCGCAGTATGCTTAAAAGATACCCAGGAGGGTTATATGGGAAGCGTAAAGCTGAACTTACTGCCCTGATCAATACCGTTGCTTGCAACTAAAAGCTGGCCGCCATGCATTTCAACTAAGTTTTTGGTCAAAGAGAGCCCCAAGCCGGTACCCTGAAAATGCCGGCTATCTGAATCCTCAACTTGCTCAAACGGATTGAGGATGCGTTCCAAGTCTTTTTTTGCAATTCCAATACCGGTGTCGGCGACAACAATTTCGACTTGCGGCCTATCCTGGACGTCGGATACTTCATCCGGGGGGGGTGATTCCAGCAGACGGGCGGTCAAACATATCTTGCCGCCATCAGGTGTGAATTTAACGGCATTGGAAAGTAAATTATAAATAATTTGCTTCAATTTGCGCTCATCGGCCGTGATGGTTTCGGGTATCCCATCAAAATCCGTGGAGAGCTGAATACCGTGTTTGCCGGCCTTCTCTTTAATCATCACCATGCTATTCTCTAACGTTTCACGCAGGAAAACGGTTGATGGGTTAAACTCCATTTTGCCGGCTTCGACTTTGGAAAGATCTAAAATATCGTTAATTAAAGACAGCAAATGGCGGCTGCTTTGCAAAACATCACCCAAATATTCACTCTGGGTGCTGTTTAAATTGCCAAAATGTTGATCGGCAACCAGCTCTGTAAAACCAATAATATGATTGAGCGGTGTTCTTAGTTCATGGCTCATATTGGCTAAGAAATCGCTTTTGGCGCGATTGGCATGCTCGGCCATTTCCTTAGCAATCTCCAAAGACTTTTGCGTATCTTTGCGAAAAGCGATTTCTTTTTGCAGCGACGCATTGGTCTCAGCCAGTTCAAGTGTTCGCTTCTCGACAATATCTTCCAACTCATCTTTGGAAATGGTGGATTTTTTAAGATTCATGCTCATTAGATTAAAGGCTTGGACGAGTTCGCCAACTTCATCCGATTGATGGTTGGTCATTTGTAGACCATGCTGGCCTTGGCCGACCTTTTTGAAATAGATGACCAAATCCTGGATAGGTCGAATAAAACTCCTGGCTGAAAACAACGCAATGATCATCCCAATACAAATCACAGCCAAAGAAAAATACACTATTTTTGAATAGCTTGAACGATACCACCCGTCGTATAAACTGCGGATATTGTGATACAGCATTCTAATATTTGATTTGATCTCGGCCGTATGAAATCCCATTTGCAGGGTGGCCAACTTTTGATCACCAAGTGCAATCGGCACACCAATGTGCAGGATACGCTCATCGTGTCGAATCAATGTTTGCCGGGCTTTGATCGCGGCCAAACTGAACGCCTCCGAAGCAGTTTGGCCAAGATTTTTTAAGTCAGGACTGCTGTCAAATAAAAAAATAGCATCGTTGTTCAATACAAAAACATAATCAACCACAGCTTGATCGTTGGACAATCCGGCCAGGTATTCGACTTGGCCCAGATCGAGGTGATATACCGGCTTTACCAGTTGGCTGGCCAACACCGCCGACATCGCCCGGGCTTTGTCTTCCCATTCCGACCGCAACGATTTTTCCGACATTTCGCCGGCAATCATTTGCACGCCGCTTAAAGAGCGATTGTACAAATCGATCGACAGCAGCATAAACGCAGTAACAATGCATATGACCACCGCAACAATCAGTAAGAGCAACTTGGTTTGTATGCTACGAAATTGAATCATCAGAATCGCAAAATGAATATCTTGATTTAAAGACTCGCAAGTTTTTGAAACAATTTGGGCCAGGATTGCGGCAAGTCAAAAAACCCGTCAATCTTATAAGGTTTCAGGGCTGCTCGGCCTTTCTCAGATTGATGCATGTCAAAAAGTAAGGTTTTGATCTGCGCAACCAGCATCGGATTTAAATCTTGCCGCACCATCACAACCATACGCGGCACATTGTCGGTCTGATGAATAATTTTGAAACTGGACTTGAAGGCTTGCGGGTTTTCTTCTTGTTCTTTCCAGTCAAGACAACTGAGAGCCCCTGCAGCGACCTTTTTAAAATACACCCAACTGGAAACATTTATTTCCGAATCGGCAAACGTATAGCCGACCTTGCCGTGCGGCACCGGCATGGTCAAATCCGCCATCTGAATCAGTTCTATTCCATTATTTTTAAACGCCAGTCGCGGCAGAAAGTAAGCGGAGGTCGAAGTCGGATCTTCAAAGGCAATGACCTTGCCTTTGAGGTCCGCCAGGCTTTTTACGGGCTGATCTTTGCGGCAAAAAATAAAACTGTTGTATTCTGCAACGCCCTTGCGCGATATCAACAAAATAGGATAAGCCGTCCCACTTTTATAATAAAGGGCGGCGGAATAAGGTGTCTCTAAGACGATATCAATTTTACCTGCGGCAAGATAATCAATGACTTTTTGATTGCTACCCAGCGGGGTTACCTTGCCCTGCTTGATGCCATCTTGCTTTAGCTGTTCCGCCAAATAAGTGGCGATTGGATGCAGTCGCTTGTATTCTTTGCTAAGCTTTTGGGTGGCACGACTGAGGGTCAGGGTATCCTGCCCCGATTCGGCATACCGGGGATGCAGACCGCATAAAAACGGTAAAAGGGTCGCGATACATAATAATTTTCGCATGACAACTCCTCATCAACACATTTAATGATATCAATGGTTATCATAAATAAATCGCCCACGAATTCTAAACTGACCATCGGCAATCAGCGGCTGAAACTTTAACGGTAGAAGTCCTCTAAAAATTGCGCTTAAAACGTTTCGTATTCGTCTGTGCTTGCAATAATTAGCTTTACAAAAAAGCGCTGTCGGATTGTTTAAAGCACCGTTTTTCAGTGCTGGCCAGATTCATTGGGCAAATCGATGAATTATAAAATATTTGGCGACTTTTTGTAGCCGATTAAGTATGAATTCAGATTGATTGTTTTTCAGATGATTGAAGCGACAAGCAAATAATGAAATGATTATTGTAACCCCCCAATAGATATGCCAAACTATCTCAGAATGTCAGAAAACTTCGAGTTATCTACACAGACATTGGGGAGAGGATAATGCTTTGGAAATTAAAAACCCTATTTCCGTTTCTAATGTTAAGCGTGCTTTTATGCTGGCAACCAATTGAAGCTACCCAAACCCCATCCAAATTGCGGGTCGGCATCAGCCCGTTTTCACCGTTTGTCATTTTAGACGAAAATGGACCCGTTGGTGTATCGATTGATGCCTGGCAAGCGCTTGCCGAAGAATTAAACGTTCAATATGAATATATTCAATGCACGGGTGTAGCGGACAAACTTAAAAAACTGCAGGAAGGTCACATTGATATCGCCATTGGAGGGATTACGATTACAGAAGATCGCGAAGAGATTTTCGATTTTTCACACCCTGTTTACCACACCGGCTTAGATATCTTGATTCCCCACCAAAACAAATTTACCCTCAGGGCTTTGTTTGCCTCGCTGTTTAGCGGGAAAAAAATGGTATTTTTCGCGGGCATGCTGGGTTTGGTTTTAATTGCCGGCCATATTATCTGGCTGGTTGAAAGAAGCACTGAACACAGAACAACGCGTTTCCATCGAAATTATATTCCCGGTGTATTTGAAGGTATGTACTGGGCGCTGATTACAGCCAGCACCGTCGGTTATGGGGATAAAGTTCCCAAGAGGTGGATTGGCAGAATTCTAACCGGAATCCTTATTATTATCTTTTTGCCCCTATTTGGTTTTTTTATTGCGCAGCTGTCATCCGATTTGACTATGCAAAGTATCCAACAAACGATTAATGGGCTTGAAGATTTGTGGGGTAAGCGGGTGGGTGTGGTCGGCGGCACAACCAGTCATGAATTTATGAAACAGGAACGCTCCCATTTAACTATTTTCGATAATGTCGATCAAGCCTATGATGCGTTACATCGCAACCAGATAGACGCCGTTGTTTATGATGCCCCGGCATTAATGCACTATGCCAGCGGCAAAGGCAAAGACAGGGTCAAGGTGGTGGGGAAACTGTTTGCGCCCCAGGATTACGGTTTAGCGCTTCCCCAGGGGAGCCGATTGCGTGAAGAGATTAACCGCGACCTTCTGGCCTTGATCGAATCAGAAAAAATTAAAAAAATCTTCACCAAATGGTTTGGTCCCGATCTCGGCAGGTAGTATCGCTATCCAGCACCCCGCCAACTAGTGGCGTAAGCCATAACAAGTGATCGGCAATTGCAGATATGAAAATATTAACGGTCTCAGATCGCGAAGAATCATGTTTAATTGAGCAGGCAGCGTCTGATGATTTTAAAGACATAGATCTCATTCTTTCCTGCGGCGATTTGGCGCCGGAGTACTTGGCAACTTTGGCCGGCAAGCATGAGGCGCCGGTTTATTTTGTTCGCGGTAATCATGATATCCGTACACCTGCCAAGCCGATCTATGGTTGCATGGATATACATGCGCGGTTAATTCGTTATCAAAACCTGCGTATTTTGGGACTCGAGGGGTCCCATTGGTACAATGGCGGTCCCGCGCAGTATACGGAAAACGAAATGCGAATCATCATTCTGAGGTTGTATCCTAAAGTCTGGCTAAGAAAGGGTATTGATATTATCATTACCCATGCGCCACCCCGTGGTATTCACGATGCCGAAGATCTTTGTCATCGCGGCTTCCAAAGTTTCCATTGGCTGATAAAATGGTTTCAACCGTCTTATTTTATCCATGGCCACATCCATAAACTTTTTAAGACACCATCTGAACGCACCACCACGGTAAACCGTACCAACATTATTAATACGTATGGATACTTTCTCTTCGAAATCGACAAAGCCCGGTTGGCTCAGTAAATTGGGGCTATTTCGCAAACACCGCCGCAAACGCGATGTGCTGAAATCGTTTAAAGAAGATCAACAGCGTGAAGCTGCCTTTGATACCCGCGCGCGTGGTATTAGACCAGTGGCGCTGAACCAAATTGTTGGCAGTGTGGGCCGCTACCTGGACTTTGACGACTCCTTTAATCCTAAACAGCATATTCCCCAAGATAGACTTCAAGCTATCAAAAATGCTATGCGCGGGGGCAAATCACTACCGCCGGTTAAGCTGTATCAGATCAAAGATGAATACTACGTGCTGGATGGCAATCACCGCATCGCCGCCGCCAAGGAATTGGGTTGGCAGGATATCGATGCCCGGATCGTGGAATTTATCCCCTCCAAAAATACAATAGAAAATATCTTGTACCGTGAGAAGACAGAGTTTGAGGATCGGACCCAGTTGCCCGCCACCATCCGATTAACCGAAATCGGCCAATACCCTTATCTTCTGAAACAGATTGCCGACCACAAGCTCTATTTAGAAGAAGAATCCGAAAACAGCATTAATTTTCTAATGGCCGCCAAGGATTGGTATCGCTCGATATTTAGTCCAATGGCGGCTATCATTGAAAAGGGACGCATCATCGAATCCTTTCCTCAGCGCACACTGGCAGATTTATACACCTACATTTCTTATTATCATTGGGACCAGGGCCGCCAACGTCGGTATGGTATCGGCATCGATCAATTAATACCAAATAATATGGAGGAGTTTCGCAGAAAAATGGCAGAAAAAAAAGGATATGAATATCCGGAAATGAAACGCTCAATTATCACTTATGTCCTCATGACAACCAAGGCCAAAAATGAGTATAAATTATTGGATAAACTTTTTGAGTTAAAGGAAGTTAAAGAGGTTCACTCCGTTCACGGCAGTTTTGATATCATTGTCAAAATCATCTTAACACGCGACCTGCTCTCATCAGATGCGGAAATCATCGGTCGCTTTGTGCATGAGAACATTCGCCAGATGCCGGGGGTTATTACCACACAAACATTAATTCCCGGGCGTTCCAAAATTAAGGAAAATTAGGTTGAAGCTTACGATGGATCGCGCAGGTTCAATTGGGAACACATCACGCCTGTAGAATTTCTTTCAGCTTGATGGAGAGTTCTTTAAGACTAAACGGTTTTTGTATAAATCCATTGCAGCCGCGGTCCATTATTTTACTGGCTTGTCCATCCAATGCATAGCCGCTGGATAAGAGCACGCGCATATTCGGCGCAAGGTCGCGTATGCGATCAAAAGTTTCACC
>JASJAZ010000136.1 GCA_030066785.1 Desulfobacterales bacterium
GGCATCGGCCCTATTTTCATTACTTGGTTTGTGGCCCAATACGGCCTATCGGCCATGCCGGCCACCATGTTGATCGGTCTGGTGACGTTGGGGTTTCTTTACCGCGTCCTGCCAACACCTGAGCGCGAAGTCCTGGAACACAACGGTTTTATTGGCGCACTGAAAGACACGCTTGGTGAAGTATGGAAAGCAGTTCTATTAATCTGGTTGGTCATGGTGCTTCGGTCTATCGTCGGACAGTCTTTTCTAACGTTTATGCCGATTTTTTTAGCCGGTAAAGGCCACAGCCTGGTGAGCATTGGAACGGTTACAGCACTTTTTATTGTGGCGGGAACGTTAAGCGGTCTGGCCGCAGGCTATTTTGCTGATAAATACAGCTTCAAATCAATTTTTTATTGTACCCACGGATTAATGTCTCCGGCGCTTTTACTTTTTCTAAATCTATCTGGGAACTGGGCCTATGTGGGCGCGTTTATCGCCGGCCTGTTTGTATTGGCAACGCTTCCAATCGGGGTCGTAATGGCTCAGGCACTGGCGCCTAGAGGGCGTTCAATGGTTGCCAGTTTAATGATGGGTTTTGCTTACGGGCTTGGAGGCGTGGTCTCTCCTGCGGTGGGAAAACTCTGCGATATTTTTTCAATTCAATCGGTACTGTATTACGTGGCCTTTATACCGCTATTAACACTGGGTCTAATTTTTTTCTTTCCGAATGTCGGCGGTAAAAAACGTCCCATCTGATCCATTCTGAACCGCTAGCGTTCCCGATTCCATTGCTTCATTTTGTTGGCGATAAACTTTACAATAAATTGATGCTCCTCTTTACCCGCACCTTGTACCTGCAAGGATTCGCCAAAGCTAAAATGCACCGGTAGATTGGGTCGAATCTTGCCAACATCTTTAAACCATTTGCCAACACCCCAGGCATCTGTTTTTAGGGCCAACGGTATAATCGGCACCTT
This sequence comes from Desulfobacterales bacterium, assembly GCA_030066785.1. Taxonomy (GTDB): domain Bacteria; phylum Desulfobacterota; class Desulfobacteria; order Desulfobacterales; family JASJAZ01; genus JASJAZ01. The sequence continues at coordinate 960 of JASJAZ010000136.1, forward strand.
TGCCCGTTTGGCCAGTTTTACACCCAACGAATTAAATGCCGTGGCATCAAAATGAATGCTTCGCGTGGTTTGCGGAAAGATGATAACCGATATACCGGCTTTTAGCCGATTTTGGCCCTCTTCCAAAACTATTCTAAAATCCTCCCGGGCGTTGGCACGCCCCACAACAATTGGGTTACGACTTCGCAAAACATTTCCAAAAAATGGATACGCAATGAGGCTGTCTTTGACCACAAAGGTAACATCCAGAAGGGGTTGAATTAAACACGGCAACACAAATGTTTCCAAAACACTCATGTGATTGCCGATGATAACACATGGTGGATCGAGATTTTGTAGACTTTTTAAATTCTGAACATCAAGATGTCCTCCCACGGATTCCAGGGCCTTAATCGTGTCTAAACTGCTCTGAACCCAATGGTCGCTACCATACACCCCCTTTTTAGCCAGGCGAGCGGCTTGATAAATGATTAGCAGTATTTTGGCATAAAACACCGCGCTGGGGTTTTTGCGAACCAGCCATGCAATCGTCCGTGGGGTTGACTGATAGTCGTTTTGGATCGTTAAGGCTTTCACGATAATATTGGTGGTATTCAGGCTTTGTAAAATTGAGGCATCTACTTACAAAACGACCTATTAAGGGTAAATTGCCGAAAGATACATTAAAGTGGTGAGTGTTGAAGGCAAATCTATAAGCTACAAATGAAATTTAATCAAGAATGAAGCGTGTTTGCCGTACAAACCTTTGCCTGTATTATCAATCATGACACCCGCAGTGCCGCCACGCTTCAAACAAAGGCCGACTTTTCATTTTCTAAAAATCAAAGGCTTCTATAATTGGCAGAATTATAGCGGACAGGTCTGCAGATGGAATGCCGACGCAGCTTTCAGAAAAAAGCATACCAAATCTTTTTTCTGCTTAGTGACAGTGGCATATCGAGGTAAGCTTGGTAGCGATAAAATCAATTCGTATCGGTTTGAAAACCCGTCGATCTTGACAACACCAACCGAACCGGCGGGAATAGAAGTGCTTCAGAAGCGGTTACGTATCTGATTGCGAATGTGCTTTTTCACGTGCGGGCTTGCGCAGTTTGACCGGTCTCAGATTTTCAACCCGGGCGCCGGTTTCCTTTTCTTCCGACTCACCGCGGGGTGGCGCCGAAACATAATAATCTTCAAGGGTCTCTACCCATAGGTCCACGGGCGCCTGAGGAACGCTAAACTGGTAAGGGGCGACAAAGGTGGTCATATCGGATTCATTGCCTAACTCGTCATAGGCGGTAATGCCGAATGCAATCGGTCCATCGCCGGGCGTGAAGGCTTCAACATCATCAGGTAAAATAATTTCAGTTACCTTGCCAAGCCTCACATACTGCGAATCATAACCGACCTCACCGCCTTCAGACCAATAGAGTTTATAGCCTACAACCTGGGAGGACTCCGAAGCCTCCCACCTGAGTTTGCGCTTTTTAATCTTGGACATTGCAAACCTCCCAAATATTTCATTGCGCACCAACAATGTTTGAACGGGTTAACATGCATTGACTTTAAACAGTTATCCGGAACGCTCGCGGGCCATACGGCAACAAAATTACCATTGGCCCGCTAAAACAACATTAGGCATCGCTTAAGTGGAATGCAATTATTAATAAAATCAAAAAGCCGAGCGCAGGTACGGTTTCTCAGTCTCTTCCTCTTCTTCGTAAATTTCACCGTAGGAAGGATTGGTATCAGTAAAAACTGTTCCTTCTTGCGGAGTGGGCGCTACCATTTCCTCTTCCTGCGAAGTATCCTCCGCACCCATTGTTTGCTGGGGTGATCCGGTAACGATTTCTTCACAGAGGCTTTCAACCTCTTTGGCGGCTTTGCTGCTGGGTGCATATTGCATCACGGAAACACCGGATGTCATCGCATCGATAAAAGCCACGCGTTGGCACAGTTCGGAAGCCAATATATCCAAATCAAAAACACGCACCATTTCACGCGCTTCGCGTCCCACACGGGTACCGGGGATCTTGCGGTTGATCAATAGCTTGACATCCAAGTTAGGTTTAAATTGTTGGATTTCTTTTATCATCTCCACGGTTCCGGAGCAGGACCATACATCCAAAGAACTGGGGGTCAATGGAACGACAGCCAAATCAGTGAACGCCAAAATCGCGCGGGTAATATCGCTGATGGCAGGGGGGGCGTCAATTACGACATAATCATAATTTTGGGCCAACTCTTCGATGTCGGTTTTATTCAAAGTATCCGGGTGATGCAGGATATCAAAAGCCTGGTTATTTTCCACGGCATGCCACTGAATCGCACTGCCCTGGGGATCTGCGTCGATTAGCACCATTGAAAGATTCTTGCGGGCCAAACTGGCAGCCAGATTAATTGCAATGGTCGTTTTGCCAACGCCGCCTTTCTGATTAACAATACTGATGATCATCTGTGGGTTCCTCCTTTATTTAAGGGTTAACAATTTAACTATAGCTGTATCAGCCAAGTGAACAATCAATTTATTTTTTGGTTCGTTATATGCATATTGAACTTGTGGTTATAAACTGAAGTTACCAGTAGGCCTGGTGCGCAAGTGCGCCACGGTTCGAATTTCTGCTAAAGGCAGAATAAATTGTCAGCCTGGTGTGTTTTGTTCAATCAATCGGATACCAAACAGCCTGCTCCTGCTTGGGAATCGCAAAACTGAAGGAAAGTTGTTTTCCCCTTACACTGCTATGAAACAGATGTCAACGGGTAAACCACATTATATGGGATAAAATTTATATGTAGTGGACAATATATAGTGGCATCAGGTTAAAACCAGATTAAAATAGGCTGGAAACGATACTATGTTTACAACGCGCATGCATGGATGGAAAATTTGGGAAGTGAATCATGCGGACCGTTTTTTGGAAGCTGAAACCGATGTCCCATCTGGCTTAGCGTATATATTCGATTGCCAACAAGCTCATGTCGTCATCCGGTGGTAGGCCCTTTCGGAGGGAATTGGCGCGTTCAACAACGCGGTTCACAAGCTGATTGGTTTGCATTTGATTAAAGTCTTGCAGCGTTTGATAGAAGTTTGTCTTGCCTTCACGATCGTCGTTGCTGTCGAAATTGTCGGTCAATCCATCGGTGTAGAGCAGCACCCGATCCCCGTTTCTCAAAACATGTTCAGCCTCGCCAAACGGTTCATCCAGACCAATCCCTATCACCGTACCATGCTGAGATAACACCTCTAGGCTCCCGTCAACACGCAGAATCAGAGGTGGTACATGACCGGCATTGCTGTATTTCAAATGACCCGACCGTAGGTTTAAGGCTGCATATACAATGGTAAAAAAGCAATCGAATCGGTCTAAGGGAAACGCCTGGTCTAACCTTTTCAGAACATCCTCCGGTGAGAAAAGTTTACCGGTCAGGCGACTGCGGTTGTGCAGACTCTGCAAAAATTGTGAAACGGTCATGGCAACCATAGCCGCCGACACCCCATGGCCGCAAACGTCGTAAACATAAGCGCTGATGTTTTCAGGATTGTCATTTTGGATTTGAAAGATATCGCCGCCTACATGCTGACAAGGCTCGAAACGCCAGGCGACCCGAACATGCTGAATTTCTGGTGCATGATGGGGCAAAAGGCTTTTCTGGATCTGGCTGGCAGCTTCCAGATCCTGAGAAATTTGAAGTTGCTGGCGCTCCAATTCCCTGCGTTGCTGCTCTATGGCGGTGATATCATAGATAATCACCAGGATCATCTTCCTTCCTTGGAAATGAATGGTGCGGGTGCTGTATTCCAGAAATTTACGCACCGGCTCTCCGTTTTGATAAAATGTGCGTTCAAAGCGTTCGCGATCAGCCGGAATCTTTTCTAATAAGGTTTCAATCAAGGACTTGCGCAGCACACAATATCGGCATTGGGAAGTTTCGCCACACGGCTTGTTTTCTTTCACCGCGTACACGCACCCCGCCATTTGACCGAAGGCGCCATTCGGGTCGCTATCTAAAGCATTGTCAAACAATTTCAGAAAGCTGTTGTTGAAATGATGAATTTGCAAATTCTCATCAGCAATCAATACGGCCGAGTTGATATTGTCCAACAACAAATTTAGAAACTCTACCGACTCCTTTAAATCCTGGACCCCGGTTGGCATCAAACAATCCTCAGATGAATTCTACGTTTATAGTTAAAATCACATCAATTTAGGGCTGCGGTCGAATATAGACAAACATAAGTATGGTTGCCACCGTCGCAATGTTGCCATCAACCATCCCGTCAATTACAAGACGTCAATAACACTTGAACCTTTTTCGTTAATTAATCAACCGTATATTGCTATTACAACTTCGAATTAACGATAGAAATGTAACGATACCCGATAAAGCCAAGAGTGACCATTTTAGCAACTTCCATTACAGCATAAAGCGTGTGCATAATCGATTTAGGTGGTGTTCTACCTTGAAGTAGGTATTCAACCCGTTCGCTTAAAAAAAGAAACACTGTTCTCATAATTGCCATGTTTTCAAAACAACAATGGCAGCCAAATATGATTTGGCTGCCATTGCGATTCAAATACTAAAACTATTTTGCTGCCTTTCGCCAGATATCAGCAAAAGATAAATCTTTCTCGATCCATTCAAAAATGTTGCGTCAATGAACAGTCCGGGCCAAAAAAATCCCTGGACGCCGGCTTCCAGGCAAACCTCGAGAAATACTTGGTGTTATTCTCCGGGTGGCACCACGAGCACTGGGCAAGGTGAATGCCCAATCACATTCTGGGCAACACTGCCTAATAGAACCCTTTCAAGGCCGGTTCGTCCATGAGTTCCCATAGTTATGAGGTCGATTGATTTTTCCTTGGCCTCCTGAATAATAAATTCATGGGGTTTACCGCCCATATGAACAATTGTTTCACATGGAATTTTGGCCTTATCAACTTTTGCTTTGGCATCGTCTAAATGCTCTCTAACCTCTTCCGACATTTTCTCCACTAACGCTGGAGCAACCGCCATTTGCTCAGGGAAGAGATCGACGACGCTGATCAGAAATATTTCACTATTACAAATCCCACCCAGACTGATGGCCTGATCGACCGCTGCTTCGCTAAAAGGAGACCCGTCAACGGCCACTAATATTCTTTCACCCCTGGTCAAGGGACATGCGCATTGTAATTCTGCCATGTTTTTGTCCTCCAAAGATAAAACGAAAAAATCTAAAAATATTTTTCTGGTACTCAAACGTGTCGTGGCGCCTAATGCGTTCCAACAATTCCAATCATTGACAAGGCCACCAAAGCTGCCACCCACAGAGCCAGTCCAAAATAAAGATAAATCTTGTCGGAAGCATATGCAAATGCGACAACAATAAGAGCCCAGAGGGCAACACTGCAACCCAGAGCCAATCCAAACTGGGTGAATCCATCACCATAGGAGAAATTTTTAAGATAAAAATGCCCCCCCGGAAATTCACCACCCACCTCTTTCCAAACAGTTTGAGCGTCTTTGCCTTCGAAAATGGCATTAAAAAGCTTATACGGATTCAGGACATTATTATCAGGTTTGGCCACAGATATCACCGGACCGATCATGCAGATGATACATGAAAGGATGGTGATCCAGTATACGATAGAGCCATATACGGTTTGTGCGCGCGGCATTTGCGGCATTTTCGGTGTTTCTTCAGCGCTCATATCATCACCTCCTCTAGGATTTAGATCGCGTAAATTTGATAATGGATCGGGTGACACCTGCAAAAATCACCAGGAATACCAAACCGTTGAGCCAAACCGGTACCGCTCCGATGACACCCAGCATACCGAGGCCTTTGGTCAGCAGCCCAAAGCATGCAAAAAACATAAAACCGATAAGCAAGTATCTCACAAACCCGGCCTTGACCCGGATGAGAATCAGAGCGCCCAGCAATCCGCCCAAAACTTGTCCGACCAGCCAAGGCGCCGCAAAAACAGGAATGATGGCTCCCATGAGCAGATAAGGCCACACGCCAATGCAGTCGCCCATGCCAAGCAGTACCCCGCTGTTAGCCGCGGCCACTTTAAGCGGAACGGCCATGATGACGTTTTGGGCAGGAACGATGGCCCAGCCTGCTCCCAGGCCGAAAAATCCGGAAAGAAGTCCGACACCAATAATGGCTGCCAGCACCCAACCAGCTCTTGTAAGCGGATAGTCAATAACTTTATTCAGGGAAACTTCGTAGTATGGCTGTGAAAGTTTCAACCATTTGGTAAAGCCGTCTATTTTTTTGACCTCAGGCCACTCAATCTTCTTGCCGCCGACTAAAAAATAAACCGCCAGCGAACATAGAATAACCCCCAGCGCAAGACGAACAAAGCCTTCGCCGGTCTCACCCAGGTGTTGGGCCACTAAAATCGCACCCTGGGCACCGGCAAAAGCTCCTACACCATAAGCCGCTGCACAGAAAATGCAAATTTTCAGGTTGGCGAGCCCTCCTTTCATAAATGGACCAGTCGATACCAGGCCGCTGAACATGGCGACGATCAAACCGGTGGCCCTGACAATCAGGCTGTCCACGGGCGTAAACGCCAACATGAAAGGGGTAAACAAAACGCCGCCGCCGATGCCGCCGATCACAGCAACCAATGCGATGGCAAAACTGAGAAAAAAGAATCCAAAAAGCCATCCCCATATGGCCCCGCCCGACATGGCACCGGGTTCTGTTTCCGCACTTCCCGTGATTAATGCAAGTGCTACATATGAAATGATAAGCACCAGCAACATCACGTTAACTTCAAGCCACGGGGATTTAAATAATTTACCCATACGTCTCCTCCTCTCTATTTTTTTTGCATAAGGGAGCGACGTTAACACAAACAGGTTTTTCAGTCAAACACTTTAAATAACTGGAAATGCTTGTAAAAATGGCCTGGTCAAAAAAGGCGGTTCAGATTTGCAGCAGCTTTGGGCACTATTCAGGGCCGGATGATGATAGTGGGATAAAGCCCTGCCAATTCACCGTCTGGATAAGGTTGGATAGTGTTAAAAGAGATATTTTGGTTTTTTTGGGCGTGTCCTTTTTTTTCGACTCCATCAAAAAAAGCGCCATTGGCCTCCAAGATGTGATGGACACGGTCACGGAAGGCAGTGACAAAAGCGCCACCATCACCCTCAAATTGCATGTCACCGATATTCAGGCTATCCTTAACCTTGGCCAGTTGATCAAGAGCAACACTGTTGCTTGCAAGATCGTCTTGGCCGTCAATATGTCCCCATACCAGATGACCCGCCGGTATGGTTAACGGTTGATCGATATCGATAATGGTATGCGGCATGATAATGCTTTCTTTGCCGATATTCAAACGACTGTTTGGGCGGCCTCGCAGAAAGCTGTTAAATCCGACCAAGACGTTGGGCTCAATATCGGCCTCGATGATCTTTCCGCCATGGGCCGTCACATTATAGCCTTCCAGACGCGAATTGATAATATAGCAGTGTTCCTGGGCATTGGCGCCCTTGCCGAGGTAAGCATTTTCAAGATAGGCTCGTTCGGCCACCAGGACATTGTCACAAATTTTGGTTTGTGATTTAACCACGGCATACCGGTCCAACGAGGCGGTTTCAGGCGCATCATAAGGCTCCAGGTTGACCGTATTATAAATATGCTGGAAATCTTCCTTGCGCTCGCGCATAAAATCAATCAACAGGCCTTGGGGGGCCTGGCCGGACTCAAAATGGATGTATCGGCGCAGTTGTTCCTGGGAATGCCGGTACCTAAAATCAAACAGTTCCGGGCTTCGGACCCATACGGTTCCCGGTTCGAGATTGAGGTGATCGATTTCACCAGCCTGAACATAAGAATAGGCCCCAATGATGCAATCATTGGTCGTAGTGAGGTCCACCGTGACGAAAGGCCCCAGAAAGCTGCCGTCGATGGGCGATCCATGAATATTAGCATAATGCGTCGCCACTGTGTTGGTAATAAAAAAATCTTCTAAGGTCTCCGGGTCATGTGAAAAACAGTGTATCAGTGTTTTAACCAGGAAACTGTCTTCAATCCGTATGCCTTCATCTTCTGAAAGCGGTATTTGAAAGTCTTTATAGTGATAGATGTCTCCCTTTTTCTTGAGTTCGTCACCACGAATATCGCTTTTATAAAGAATGGAGTTGGTGGTGTGGCATTTGCCTAAAAAATAGCTGCCCGCCAAGTTGGATTGCCGAAACTGAAGGTCCAGCAGATGGTGCGGTGTTACACCGTAGAAAGCATAGAATTTGATTAACCGGTCAAAGGGTATTAGATCTTTTACAAAGGGCTTAACGTCGTAACCAGTTTCGCGTAAATTGATGTTGACGCGCTGCACGATCCGATCAAAAAGTGTTTGCAGTGCTTTCATGACTTTTCCTCATTGCTGGGTATCCGATTGGTTAACGATTTACGCATAACTAATGAAAATATGGTTTAAAAAACAAGGAAATTTTTAAAATAAGGAACCCACGTGCTTCAAAGTTCCCATTATGAACCAGCTGAGTTTGAGTACTTAAATGCAACAACTGCAATATTTAGGACGCGATGGGTGATGCGGCAGAAAAATCAGTTTTAATGATGCAAACCAGTGTGAAGATCAGCAGCACGGCAGCGGCCACAAAAACAATGTGATAAGCATCAGCCCCCAACCACCCATAATGGTCGATGAATTTGCCAATGGTCATTGGTAATAAGGTCGCCAGTGGCAAAGAGAAAAGCGGACACACCGCAAAGTATCCGGTAGCATCGGATTGGCCGGATAATTTTTTGATGGCCGGGGCATACACCAGCATGCGGGTGCCTCGGGATAACCCGAATAATACGCTGGCTATATAAAAACTCCAGTCACTATCAATTAAGATGATGATAGCCAAAGCAAGAATTGCCACTAATTTGGATAAAATATATTTGTTTTTAAGCGATAATAGCCCCATGGTGCCCAAGGCGATATTGCTAACAATGGCACCGCAATAAATGCAGCCCACAAAAGCTCCGGCGGCCAGCGCGGGTTCAACTCCACGAAAAGTTGTAGCATAATTGGCATAAAATGAAACGATGCTGATAACGATAAAAAATTCGAAATCGGCGCCCAAGAAATAGAGAAAATTTTTATCTTTCAAAATATGGCGAACCGGTTGTTTTAAATATTCAAAAAACGAACGGTTGGATGAAACGATCGATTCCTCTGCCAGTGGCAATTCGCGCGTAAACAGAAAAAAAAGGGAGCCCAGTGTCAATAACGTACCGACGCTAATAAAAATAACCGCTGACGATGGGGATGCAAATTCGTATTGATCAACGACCTTCAAAATTAAAAAACTGCCGATGAGTTTGGCAATATTTTGAGCGATCATCATGATCGCCAATCCTGAGACAGATTTATTTTCGGAAAAAATTATTACCAAATAATTAAGCCACACCGGAAGCGTCATGCCGATGCACACACAAAAAATGGAATAGCAACTGAAAAACAGGAGCAGGATGTAAGACGCTTCACCGATAATATAAAGAAGACACCCAAATATCATTAGGGAAGTACCGGAGACCAGGTGCAATATGATGACGGCTCGACGCTTAAATCGCATGCCTGAGGTCATGTAGCTGGAAAGCAAGGCGAAAACAGAGCTGCCCGTAAACAGAAAAAAAGGGATGAGACCCACCGCAAAGTTAGATGCGCCCAAATGTTTCAAGAATAATTGTAAAAACGTCGACTCAATAACAACCGGCAGCCCCAGTCCCCACAAAAACTCAACCCCGGAAATGCCAATGACATTTTGTCGATAATATAGATCAATTTTTAAACGTCTTTCCATATACCCGCAAACTCAATACGCTTATCATTATCAAAAAACATTACGCATCATTCGGATTCAAATAGCACTATTCGTATCAATATATGGTTGTTTAAACCAGCAAATAGTGAGATGGTGTTTGTGATCAGCATTTATATTTTCTGTTGTCAATGCGGCAGGACCTCAAAGGAGACCGGCATGGCCAATCAAAAATCACCACAAACAATTTTGGAGTGGTTCGAATACGGCCGCCAATGCTTCCACAAACCCGATGGATTGGAAGCAGTAAAAGCATTTGAGCACGTTGTTGACTTAGATCCGGGCTACCGCCATCCAGACGGTGACAATCCCTACTTCTACCTGGGGAAAATCAATGAGGTAGAAAATCGACTAAGTGACGCCATCATTCACTTTACACGCGCGCTGGCGGTGGATTCCGAAGATGAAGAAAGCCTGATCGGCAGGGGCAGTTGTTACACAGTTACCAAGCAGCACGAGCAGGCCATTGCCGACTTTACCAAGGTATTGCAGATGCCCGCACAGCAACGCAAAGTCCCACGCAATAACCTGTTGTATGCCATAGCGGAAAATTACCGCCAGATGAAAGATTGGGGGCAAGCCGTCCATTGGGCCCAGAAAGCGCTGAATGCCGATCCGGATAATTTTCGCCATCAGGAGCTGCTGAAAATGGTAACCGAAAAAACGAATAAATAGCTTTCTAAATACGCAAATAGCGCTGCCAGGACAGACAAATAGTGCTTCTATAATGATTATCGCAGCGATTGAATTTAAGCCGATTAAATGAAGTTTGGTCGACCGTTCAGTCAACCAAAGGTTACATCAGTGATTCGAAATGACTTGCATATCCATTCGGCAAAATCATTATGCGGTTTGCATTCGCTAATGGAAATAGTTGAAATCGCCGCTAATAAAAGAATGCGCTCCGTCAATATTTGCGATCATGGCAATGCCGCCGGCAAAAAAATAGATTTTAGCGTCATAACCAATAAAAATAGATGCCCAGGTAAAATAATCAGCTCTAAGGGCACCGCAATATCTGTACTGGCCGGCATTGAAGCCAACATTCTGGATATTGACGGCAATAGTGATTTCCCGACCGAGCGAATTACGGCATTTGACCTGGTGAGCGCTGGGTTTCACTCGTCTGCGAGCGCTCTGGCAACTAGCCAATCTGTTGAAAAAAATATGCGAGCCCTAAAAAACTATTTAAAACGGTATCCGCTCGATATATTAACCCACCCATGTATCACCACATTTCCTTTAGACAACTCACAATTGGTCAAACTGGCTCTCAAATATGGATTTGCGCTGGAGGTCAACAACACCAATCTTCGATTGGGAAAAACGGATGTTGAGCGCCTGCAAGACATGATTCAGCGGGCACAGGATGGTGGTGCCATTTTATGTGAAAATTCCGATGGCCATACTTTTATGGAAATCGGTGAAAATGAACAGATTGTAGCCCTTTTGAAAGAAATGCGGTTAAATGGCAATGATTGTTTTATTAATCGCGATGACAAACAATTGGATGATTTTCTGAAAAGACGAAAAAAAATTAGGAGCACCTTTTAAATCGTACTAATGTAACATTTTAATTTAGGCATTAGGAGCAACCC
>JASJAZ010000137.1 GCA_030066785.1 Desulfobacterales bacterium
TAACTGATGTTGTATGCCGTATATAAGGATTTTTAATAGCCTACAACACTATTCGCCTGGCAATAAAATAACTAATTGTCGCTACGCTGCCGGTCAGAATAATCCCCCAAATGATGTCCACAAATACTAATTTTAGCGGCCATTTTTTGAGGGTTGCCAGGTTGGTAAGGTCGTAGGTGGCGTAGGTGAAAAATCCGAACAGAGCCCCCATGGTGATGGCCCTGCCCAACGAGTTTTTTTCGATGGCCGGCAGCACCGCAAAGATCAGGATGCCGGCAATGAAGATGAGATAAAAGACGATGGCCGCCGGCCAGTTAACCTTGTCGCTTAAAAAAGCATGCAGTTCTCTTTCATAAAAACCTTTGGCGGCAAACCCAAGCCAAAATAAATCAATGGCAAAAAAGACGGGAACGGTGAAAAGGTACAATTTGATAATGTCGACAGTGTTCATAAAGAGCCTTGTATAAGCTTAATGTGCATTTGTCGTTTTCGGTCTGTGGCTAAGGTCAATCGGTTTCGCAGCCATGAATTACTTTTACTTGCTATTTTAGTGCTATTTCCACTTGTGGATTCAGCGGATCCCACACCTTCTCACCTTCATTGCGCTTGGCAATGCGGCTGCGGATGCTGGCATGCACTTCACTTGAGATCGGATAGGCCAAGGCGATTAAAAAGCCTGCGATGTTGCAAAGCGAAGGAACCAGCGCATAGAGCGATCGCAGGGTCAGCTTGACGGATTCGGTCTGTTCCACATTGGGCTGATAGCCGGACATACCAAGTACTGCCAAGCCAATACCAATGCCGGCGGCAGCGGCCAGCTTTTTAGATATGGACCATAGGCCGATGTACTGGCCTTCACGGCGTTGACCGCTGATGAGTTCATCATAGTCGATTACATCTGCCTGAATGGCCGAGGGTAGCGCCAAGGTGGCACCGAAACCGATACCAGACAAGAATACCAAAATCCCGTAAATCCAAGCATCACCAGGCCCCAAGAAAAACACCCCGATAAAAGCCCCGCTATTGATCGCCATGGCGCCCAGCCAACTTTTCTTTTTGCCTATTTTGTGGGACAAACGAATCCAGCCCGGTAGAAAGACAATTCCGGTGACAAAATATAACAGGAGGAACAAGTCTGCCAACTTTGAATTTAAAACGTATTCGACGTAGTATAGGATCAGAGTTGCCGGTAAATTATTACCAATGGCGCTGATGGTATAAGCGGCCAGCAGAACTACAAAGGGGCGGTTTTGCAGCACAGTGCGCAGGCCGCGGGCAAACTTTACTTTTGGTTGTTTCATTGTTTGGGGCTGTTCTTTTATAACGGCAACGCACCAAAGGCACGAGCCGATGACCAGGGGGGCATAGATGACGGATATCCAGAAAAATTTTGATCGCTCGGCAGCAGCGGTACCGTCGAGGCTTAAAGTGAGCTGTACGATCGCCGGCAAACTAGCGGCCATGAGGGTACCGGCGATCAAAAAACCATCGCGCATGCCGAAAAGAGACGTGCGTTGGTGGTAGTCAAATGTAATTTCAGGACCCAATGATTCATAGGGAACCGTAACAACCGTCCAAAAAAGAAAAAGTAGATAAATCCACACCCCAAACCAAACCGTTTCGTAGGCAGGATTGGTATGTGGGGGATTAAACAGCTGATACATAGCAAGGGTCAAAACGATCGAACCTATTGCAATGAATGGTCGGCGTCGACCGAAAGGCGTACGGATTTTATCCGAGATGAACCCCATTACAGGATCGGTTAGGGCATCAAAAATGCGAACGCTAAACAGCAGAATACCCAGCATTGGCAGGTTGATGCCCACCACATCGGTGTAAAATTTTGGGATATAGACATAAACGGGGATTCCGACAACTGCCAGCGAAAAAGCTGGAAGGGCGTATGCAAATTTTTTTCGAAACGCAATGTGCGAATTATCTGACTGGTTCATGGTTTTATCACGCAAAGATTGCCCGCTTATATGTTGGTTTTAAAAACTGTTTCCTAACCCAAAAAGAACAGACGCTGCCTGTTTTAAATAATTTCAGCAGCGTCTTTCCTTTCCTTGCCCCGTCATGCAAGAAAAATATTATCTTCCGGTATAAATTAATTCATCATCAGCTACACATCAATCAAAAAATTCTGCAAGCGCCTTGGCACAATCTGTTACTGCTTCATCAGGGCCGTCTAAATGAAGCACTTGATTTTCAAAATCCACATCTTTTATCTTGCAACCATGCTTTTCCACGACACTCGAGACCAATGTGAAAAAGTAGTCTTCGCTCATTTGATTTTCATTATCCATAACATCTCCTTATGGCTCACCAAGTTGTTGGCGTCAATCATTTTGAGAAGTTGACGTCTAACCGACCTCGTTGGGATGGGCATGTATCATGGCAACATTGAGAAAGGAGGAAAAACAATGCAACCCTGAAGCCGGTTAAACGCCAATGACATCAACGACCAAGGTCACTTTCAACCATGTTTTCCAACCGCAGGTGCTGCGATCGCCATACGTTGTTTTCGTTGGCAAATTCTTCAATGTTTCTGTTAGTTAGATGCGTTACCATCTGCACATCTTCGGTGGCTAAATCTTCATTGCCCATTTTTGTATGTAGTGTCGCCCGGCTGTAGTAAGCAGCTCCATAATCCGGGTCCAACTCGATGGCACGGTTAAAATCGGCAAGCGCAGCTATATTTTCACCGTTTTTTTCGTTTACCAATCCACGTAGATGGTATGCGCGGTGATATTCCGGGTAAAGGTCAATGACACGATTTAGATCTTTGGCAGCATCATCTATTTGATTTAATTTAAGAAATGCTGATCCGCGACTGATTAAAGCAATCTTGTGGTTCGGTTCTGATTTAAGAAACTCTGATAGCAGTTCGATTGATTTATCATAGTTTTGACTGATAAATTCGCCCATGCCCTCAGCGAAAAATGTTTTATATATTTTACTGTTCATTTTAATTCTCCCTAACCGCCATAGAATGAATGATTGTCTAAATTTTGTCTAAAATAATTTTATGCACGGACAGCATGTTTGTCAATGAAACATACATAAATTATTTGTTCTTTTTGATGCATCCGCAAAGACGTGATTGAAGAAACGAAACGCGGGTTGAGCTATGAAGGTTGCTCCACTGCCTACTGTGCGCTAATTTTTTCCAGTTCAGCGCGAAAGGCGGGTATATTGGCGGGACAACAGTCAACAACCGATTTAATATGGTGATATATCGTTGCCACCGCACGCCCCCCAATGATGAGGGGTATCTGGTTTGCGGTGAAGCGCTGGAGTCTTTCAAGCTCCCGTTGAATCACTTTGGCATCGCACTGATATACAATACTCAGTGCGATTGCTTTAACCTGCAACGTTTTTGCGGCTAACGCAATCTCCTCGGCCGGCAGATTGGGGCCAACATAGGTGGCCTGCCATCCGGCATCGGTAGCTACTAACGCGGCTGTTAAGGCACCCAATTCATGCTGCTGTCCAGATGGGGTTGCCGCTAAGAGTTTGGGTGATTCTGGTGACACCTCAGCTGACCGTAGAATTTCGCCCAAAAACGATCTCAAGATTGTTGAACTCATGTGTTCGTTTACAATTTTAAGCTCGCCATCACGCCACCATTCCCCAATCTGATGGGACAATGGAACGATCAGGTCTTCCAGCAGTTGGGTGCGCGTCAGAGACACCAGGGCACGATCAAGCGTTTCCTCCAGCTCACGCGCATCTAAGCGCTTAACTGCCGTGAGACTGTCGTTCAATAGCTCACGCGCAACGGGTGCGTGGCCATTGGTTTTGTGACCATTGCCTTTGGGAAATGCCACCGGCACAAGTGCATCTGCAATTAGACGTTGAAGTTTATCGATGTCAAAGACTGCAATCAAACCGATACTATGCTTGGCATTAACTGCCTGGTGCAGCAGCTGCAATCGCCTGACATCGAAATCAGAATAGAGCCGGCGATTGGTGTCAGTTCTAGCCGGTTTTACCGCGCCATACCGTTTCTCCCACGCCCTGATTACATGCGTGCTGAGACCAGTCTGCTTGGCAACATAACGGATAGGATGTATTTTCTCGTCTTGCATAATTATATACTAACGAAAATATATTTTTTGTCAATATTTTGTGTAATTGTTGTTATGCCAAAGCCATATTTTTAAGGTAGATACTGGGGCTGCTAGATAGTCAGATTGCCGGGAGCTTGTTTTGCAATCGATGGGTACTTTGTCTGGGGCTATGCAGACAAAACCAGGCGGTCAGCGATTAATTTGGCGCTGGCGGTTAACTTCCGGCAAACCCGGTTCAAAAAGTGGTTGCATTCGTCGCAAAATGTCAGGCCGCGACCGTCAATAATGGCCCGCACGTATCCCCGATAGCCGAACTTATTAAATTCGCCTCTGCTCATGGGGCATAAGAACCCATCCGGTCCCATTCGATAGGAGGCATGGTCGGTGAGACCGAAATTGTGGCCAACTTCATGCAGTGACACCTTCAAGGTGCGGGCAATAAATTGATTGTATTCGTTGTCGGTTGTCATGGTGTCAGGTGTGAGGTTTTTAGTGGAGACAACCGCTACATCGTTATTGGGATTTTTGCCGCCAATAATGGTGTTGTAAAATTCATCATCGTCCTGGGTTTTTAAGTCGGCGTCGGTAATGCCAAGGGTGTGGCCACCATATTCCTGGTGAAGAACCATCGTCAAAAGCTGGGCGTCAATACTGTTGATGACCGGGGCGTTGTGATGCGACACATCAAATTGGTCAATCATGCCCAGAAAGGAGGCGAGGATGCCATCACCGATGCGTTTGAGGCTACTGAATGAAATGTGGCTTCCGACCCGGACGATATTAAGCTTTGAAATATTTTCGAGCATAATCAGGTTCCGTGGCAGTTGGCAACTCAGATCTGATTTATGTCCATAGTATAGCGTTTTCAGCGTAAATGATCAAATAAGGAGGCATGCAGCCCCATGAACTACTTGTCCCGTGTTTTACCAATGCGCAAAAAAGACAATGTGTTTTTGGTTAATCAGGAGAATTGCTGATTGCAGTGGTTAAAAGGGCCAGATCATCGGGATGAAGATGGTGCCCATTACGATAACCAGTATGTTTAAGGGTATGCCCAGTTTAAAGTAGTCGCTGAAGCGATAGCCACCAGGACCGTACACCAGGAGATTGGTTTGATAACCGATTGGCGATGCAAAACAGGCGCTGGCGCCGAAGCAGACAGCTATGATCAGCGGTTTAGGATCAATGCCGATGCTGATGGCTGAGGAAACGGCCACCGGCATTAAAAGTACGGCGGTGGCATTATTGCTCAGCAGTTGGGTGGAAATGCTGGTCAAAAGCAGAAAACCGGCCAGAACTGCGCGCGGACTGTAATCGGCAAAAAGATTCAGGAAACCTTCGGCGTAAAACCGCGAAGCGCCGGTTTTTTCCATCGCCGTTCCCAGGGCAATACTGCCCACGATGAGCAGTAGAACTTCGGGCTGCAGGACGCGATAGGCATCCCGCAGGCGAAAGCAGCGAGACACGGCCATAAAAAACACACCCGCCACCGCACAGGTCATGATGTCGGCCAGTCCGGCCGTGGCGGCGATAATGATAGCGGCAAATATCATTGTTGACCAGCGGGCTTTGCGTTTGTCGATCAGTGCATGGTGCACATCTTCGGCGATGATGAAATCGGTACCGGTACGCAGCTGGTTGAGGGTTTCTTTTGGGCACCAGGCCAGAATAATGTCACCGATTCTCAGGCGCACATTCTGGATTTTCTGTTCGCTATAGTGCAGCTTGCGACTTTTAACGGCAATAATGTGCAGGTTTGGATTGCCCTGTAATTCAGTTGATAATAGTCGGTGGCCCAATAAACTGGATTGAGGCGGAACAATCAGTTCCACCACCAGGGGCTCATTTTCTTCAGACCCAAAACTGATGCCTTGCACGGAATGGGGCAGTTCGACAAGTTTTTCTTGTAAAATGGCAAATAAATCACTGGCTGTGCCTTTAACCAGCAGTAAATCGCCTTCTGCCAGTACCACACGCTCCTGGGTCGGATTCATGATCCTTGAATGTCGAATGACTTCCAAGACATCCAATCCTCCATATTTGGTTTCCAATCGATGGCCGACGGTGTGCCCAATTAAAGGGCTTGTTGCCTGAATTTGCAATTCAGCCAGGTAGCGTTTATCTTCGCGATCACCGATTTCACAGACCGCTGCAGTGTGGTCGGGCATAATATAAGGGGATGCAAAGTAGAGAAAAATGACGCCCATAACCGCAATGGGCACTCCCAGGCTGGACAATTCGAACATAGACAGGGCGCCATAGCCATACATATCGCTCAAATCGCTGACGATAATGTTTGTGGATGTGCCGAGCAGGGTGCAGGTGCCGGCTAAAATGGAGGCGTAAGAGATCGGAATTAGAAATTTTGAAGGGCTGAATTCGTATTCGCAGCTGAGGCGCAGAACGATGGGAATAAACAGGACCACCACCGGTGTATTGTTCAGAAACGCAGATGATAGAGCGACCGTTAATAGAACCGTGATGAGGGCAAACTTACGGTTTCCACGGGAATAATCGATCACTTTTTGGGCAATAAATTCCACTGAACCCGTGCGAATCATGCCCCGGCTGATTAAAAACATGGAAGCCACTGTGATCACCGCCGGATTGGCAAATCCGGCCACGGCTTCCTTGGCGCTCAAAACGCCGCTGAGCATTAATGCGACCATGATGCCCGTAGCCGTTAAATCAACCGATATCTTTTCGCTTATCAGCAAAAATAATGCTGTAAGCAGAATAATGGTAACGATCCAAATTTCCATGGGGCCTCCGACTCAAAGCTGTGCGGAAATTCCGAGCTGCCCATAGGGCCAAGTTCCGTGACTAACGGATGACTGTGATCATTAATGATGAATGACGAAAAACGAAGGACCTATCGTTATGTCTGCTTTGTTGATTCTACCGCAATTACGAGGTATGACCGCCCGTGAACACCCCGAATTCGAATACTGGGTGTTGGTTATATTGTCAAGACGGCATTTGGGTTTGAAATACGCGTCAAAAAAAGGAATCGATAAAAGACGCTTCCTTTTTTTGATTACTGCATTAAAAACTGCAACCGCCATCAACCCAGTATGGGACCGACGGCGGCTGCAACTATTTGCTGTTTCAGAAGACTGGTTGTGTCATTGAAACGGATAACCCTTTTCTTTCCAGGCGTCAACGCCACCTTTGAGGGCTTTAACATTGGTGTAGCCTTTACGTGCAAATTGTTCTGCCAGTCCGGCAGAAGTGCCTTCACTCGGTCAGGCACAATAGAAAATGATCTCCTTATCTTTTGGTAATCCAATTGATTTGGCTTCGAATTCACTTTTTAAAAGCGCGCTTTCAAACAGAATACTTTTGCAGTTGGCGTCTCCATAAGCGCAAACCAAAAGCGCTTCACCCGACTGCGCTTTCTGGCGGGCATCTTCGACGCCGATACGCTCAATTGCCTTGGAGCTTCCAGCAGTAACAGGCTGAGCAGAAAACAGCCAGAGCGCTGCCAATGCAACCACCAAGGGCAGTGCTAGTGGACGCAAAGTTAAAATTCGTGTATTCATCTTTTCCTCTCTTCATTTTGGTTATCTAAGGAGTTATGATCGTTTGGATTTGAATGAATTATTTCAAAACCCATTCGTATTTTTAACGTTTGGAATTAATGCCATCCTCTCAAGGGTGTTTAGCGGCGGAATCCGCCCCGTGAATGCCCCCCTCGCGAATAACCGCCTCGCGCATAGCCGCCACCACGATGATGCAATCCGGAGTGGCGCGATCGTAAGTGGTGATAACTTCCGCGGTGTTTGTAATAGCGGGCACGCGCTGAGTGTTTACGGTACTGGTAGGCTTTCAAATAGCCGCCACTTTTATAGCCATAGCCATGGTCTTTGTATCCGTAATGGTCAGATTTATGATAATGTCCTTTTTTGGAATGTCGGTGTTTGTATTTTTTGTGACCATAATGCTTTTTGTCACCATAGTGATCTTTGTATTTATGATGGTCATAGCGTTTAGAATGATGCTGGCGGCGGCTATGCGCATACCGCCGGCCGTAATACTTGCCATCCGAATAATACCCGTCTGATACATAGGTAATGCCAGAGTAATTTGTGTATTCTTCCGGATAGGTGTCGTATGCCGCTCCGTCAATCTCTTGATCAGCTTGTTGGGAACGATCAGGTTGCAGGGCCGTTTCCAACTGATCCATACGCCGCTGTGCTTCGGCCAATTGTAACCTAGATTCTAGCAGACGGTCCTCTAATTCTTGCTGTTTGGCAAGCATTTCTTCCATTTGTCGATTGTTGGTTGCGCTTCGGTTTGAAGCTGTTTGCTGCTCTGCGCGGTAAGTATTCTCAACAAATAATTTAGAATTTGCCGGTGGCGCTTGATTGGTAAAATGCTTAACGCCGTCGTCATCTATCCAGTAGTAGATATCGCCGGCCCACGCCGGTGAGCTCCACAGAAACATTAAAGCGACACCTGCTGAAAATGTATTTTTTAACAGACTCATGAGAACCTCTCTGTCATACTGTCAATATTCTTTAAAAAATTAATACGCTATGCAACATGTGCAAGCCCATTAAATTTTTTGGATAATATTCTCACCAACGAGACTCGATCTAATTGCCGACGATGGCATGCGTAATCAATGCCGAGAAACGTTTACTTTTTTGATTTTTTTAAAAACTGATCGATGATGTTGATAACACCTTGCTGCACCTGCTTCTCCAGAGCCTGTTTTTCAAGTTCGTTGGATTTTTGCTTGGCAGCACGTGAATCAACCTTCGGTTTTGAGGATGTACCCCTGATCGGCACATTGACCGTTACCTCCTGAAATAATTGGGCAATATCTTTGCCGCCAAACAAGGGCGCAACGGGTATTTGGGCGTTATAATCCACACTGCCGTCCAATCCCAGCGAACCGGCCAATTTCAGTGGAAATCCCCCAATATTTAGCTGAATAGGAGAACTGGTTACCCGACCGTTACGCGCAACAAAATCAATGTCGATATCGTCGAAATCCAGTTGATTGCCGCCGACATTCATGATTGACAGCACACCGGAAAGAAAAGGCGAGGCTGAGAGCCGCACGCCCTTTAAGCTGAGCGTTCCTGCAAAGGCGGCTTGATTGCGACCTTCTTTGGATAACGGCCATGTGAAGTATTGCATAAAAAGATCCACACTTCCTTCAGCGCCTTTGGCGCCAAAGAAAATGGGGTTTAATCCACCCAGAAGCTGTTCGGCCATTAAATCGGTAATCTGCACATTGGTTAAAATCTGAGTGTTTTTGGGAATCGATAAAACAAATGGTTCTTTTTTCAAATCAATCATGGGTTGCAGCCGCAGGTCTCCGCCGTTGGCTTTACCTTTAAGGTTCGCATCGGCGGCGGCATTATTAATTTGAATCGGAATCTGTAATGGTGATATTTCCAGTCCGAATAATGTGATGGCCGTAATATCAAATGCCCCTGAAAAACTCGTATGCTTTAAGGGATCAGCCCAACGGTTGCCAGGTGAGGTCATTTTTAATGTGAAAGGTTTTTTAGATTTGCCGGCAATTTTAATACGGGGTCCCATGATGCTTTGCAAATAGGCTGAAACCAGTTTAAAGTCCAATCCCAAATTCCCTTTGGCGTCGAGAACTTTGCGCGAGGATGTCTGGTCAAGGGTCCCATCGGCCGCCAGAGATAATGGGCTTGAATTCAAAGCGATTTTTTCCATTGATAAAGACTTGCCATCCGGACTGCGCTTTATATCAATATCCAAAGTAGCTCGTTTTTCATGGATGGGCGGCAGGGTAGGGGAAGAGAGTTCGAGCGGCGCAAGATCGCCTCTAAGCTTAAATGCTTGAGCTTTAGGATTTGAAAAATCAATATCCAGATCAACTTTTCCCTGACCGGCCACTTTGGTTTGAGGCGGCAGTTGAAAAAATGCTCCGTAGCTTTTGGCAAATTTCGTTAAATTTACATTGGCGACCGCCTGGGTTTTGAGGTCACGATCAAACTGGGACCAGTCGGATATGATCAACTCGGGAATCACGATTTTACCCGGCTCGCCATTGATTTCAAGTGAAGCCAATTTTAACGAACGGGTTTTCAGGTTAATGCGGCCATTTGTTTTAAGGCTCAATTTGTTATCTTTGATTGAACGCGAACCCTGGCGCAATACAAATCCGCTGGTGGTAATCTGGGCCGGATTCAACACCAGTTCATTTGCCTGCAGCATGCCCTTGGTTTGCAAGGCAGCACTGCCGGCCAATCGGGTTTTAGAATCCAGTGCACCAAAGGCCTGCAATACGCTGGTCAAGCTCGCAAGATTAGATTGGCCTTTAAACGTCAAATTCTGAATGTTTGGTAGACCATCTGGGGAGGTCCAGTCCATGTCCGAAGCAGTTAAGCTGCCCTTGGCAATCGCCGAATCGATCTGAACGCGGGGTTTCTGCAAGCGGATGTCCGCCCAGGTTTTTCCCCGCAGTAAATCGGTTTGTAATGCGGCGTTAAAATTATGTTTGGGAAATAGCTTGCGGCCGCTATGGGTGAGTTCAAAATGGCCAACCTGAACATCAATCGAAGCCTTGCTTAGTTGTGTGGACTGTTCTTGCAGCTGCAGTTGCGCGTTTAGTTGCCCGTTGCCGTTCCATTTTTTGATACGCACAAATTTTTTGAGTTCGCTTAGAGCTTTACCAACATCCGCTGACAGGTTTAGGCGTAAGTTTTTGAGGTCGCCTTGGCCATCAGCGGTCATAAACGGGGATTTTAAGTTGAGATTTTCCAGCCAGAAGCCTTCGGGGCGCATTTCACCGCGGGTATTTATCGTCACCGGTTGATTCCATTGCAGGGGTTTGCCGTTGCTGATGCCGGCCAACCGATCGATACGGGCTTGGCTGTCAAACTCAAGAAGTTCATAGCCCGATGTTAATTTGGCATCGACCGCTAAATTTCCTTTTGTTATTTTGGTGCTTTTACGAAGCTTCAGCGTATCGGGCAGCTGTTTGGCGAGTTCGGCCAAGCGCAATTCTGCCTTCAGTGCGATGCTGTTATCGCCTTTTTTCTTAAAAAAACCCTTGGCTGAAACAGTGCCAAATGAGGATTTCAGTGATAATTGATCCAGCAACAATCCACTTGCTTCTTGCGCAGCGTTTAAGTCGATGGCAATGTTTTTAATCTGGGGCTTATCCTTTTTAAAAGCTCCGCCCCATAATGTCAGATGCTTTGAGGACAGGTGTCCTTTAACCAGAAGTTCTTTTTCTGATCTTCCCTCAAATGTCAAATCGCCATTAAGGCGACCCCGACCATTTGGTATCGGCATGCGTGCCGCCGCCACCGACAGAATGTCTTTCACTTCCCATTGCTCGATATTTAATGCTGAATTTGTGCGTATGGATGATAAATCCATAGACGTTAGATCTGCCAACTGCAGCTCACCTTGACCCGATATTTTTCCGATGTTGTCGCCAGATGTTAAAAAGAACCGATAAGATACTGGACTTGTGGGGCCGGCGGCATCCATAACGAAATGCAGGTCTTTTACAATAACGTCCTGGGTTTTATCTTGCTTGACGGCAATTACCGATCCGTTGCTGATTTTAATTTGGCCAAATACGACCGGGATCGCCGCGGGCGATGGCTCATCTTGTGAGTCCTTTGATTCTTTTTTGCTTTGGGAGGCAATGTCGGTTGAGAGAAAGATCTTGGGGTCCTTTATTTCAATAGATCCAAGATGTTCTGTCGATCTAATGAAATGCAATAAGCCTTTGTCGGTACTTAGTCTGGCAACTTTGGCGTTGAATCCTGCTTGGTGTTGATCATAGGTCAGCCCGGCAGCTTGAATGCCCTTGGTCCAATGTAATTGCCAATCGGCTATATCGATTTGCCCTGGTAAACTGCGATTTAATTGCGAAATGATCAAAGATTTGGCCCAACCGCTTGAGAGAATGCCGGGTAGAAGTGCTGCTGTTACCAAGGCAGTTATAATAAGGATGGATGGGATCAGAATTAATAACGTTTTTTTGCGCATACCTATACCCCTATTGGTTAATTTTATATTTTCAGCAACAATTCAGTTATCTTTGAGGTCCCATTCATTACAGTAAATTGCGAAAGAGTCGACAAAAGTGTGTACGCTGGTGCTATTACTAATAACCATTATTTTGATGGATTGAAGTTTGGGGCTGCAATTGATTGGATTCATTCAGATTGGTTTTCGGTTAGGTGTCAACCTTGATTTGCGTTGTTGCTATGCTTTCCAAAACACTGCAAGTACTTAG
>JASJAZ010000001.1 GCA_030066785.1 Desulfobacterales bacterium
ATTTTCGGTGGCAATAGCAAAGAGGTCACACCCGTTTCCATCCCGAACACGGCAGTTAAGCTCTTTTGCGCCGATGGTACTGCACGGGCGACTGTGTGGGAGAGTAGGACGCCGCCGAATCCTTTTTCCATACCAAAAAGGCCCACTGACGATCAATAACATCGCCGTGGGCCTTTTTGGCTTGGGATGGCCTCTAAAAATAGGGTGCAAGCGTCGATTAAGGAGCCTGATGATGAAGACCAAAACTATCCCCCCAACTTTTTATGATATATCACTTCCAATCTCTGAATCGATAGTCGTCTGGCCTGGTGACAAACCTGTAACGATTACGCAACCCAAGCATTTAGACCGAGGCGACGACGCCACGGTGAGTCATTTGAGTTTAGGTGCCCATGTGGGCACCCACGTGGATGCCCCTGCCCATTTTGTTAGGAACGGATCATTGGTGAATGATATTGATCTGAATATATTGGTTGGTCCGGCCATGGTTGTAGAAGCTTTAGACACCGACGTACTCTCGGCGGGCGTAATTAAGAATTTGTCGATATCGGAAGGCATCGAACGGGTGCTATTTCGTACACGTAATTCTGAACAGTGGGAAACCAATTATCACGAATTTAACAAGGACTATGTCGGTATCACTGAGGATGGCGCGCTTTGGCTGGTATCAAAAGGGATTCGATTGGTGGGAATGGATTATTTGTCTGTAGCGACTTTTGATGAAGTGACAACGACCCACCGGGCTTTATTGCAAGCCGGCATTGTTTTGGTGGAAGGATTGAATTTAAGTCGTATTGCAGCTGGAATTTACGATTTCATATGTTTGCCGTTAAAGATAGAAGGTGCGGAAGGTGCACCGGCGCGCGCGATTTTGATGGATCGGGTCACCCAATCATAAATTACCATTAATCCATAATGGATTTTATAACCAGTATGGCTTAACCTCGCTTAAAACCATTAAATTTCAGGTAGAATCATCATGGCCCAACAAATCATTCGATGTCCCTGGGTGGATCTGACCAAAGACGATTATGTGGCTTATCATGATTGCGAGTGGGGAGTTCCGGTGCACGATGATCGTACTTGGTTTGAGTTTCTCACCTTGGAATCAGCGCAGGCGGGTTTAAGTTGGTACACGGTGCTGCGTAAACGTGAAAATTACCGCAAGGCATTTGCTAATTTTGATCCTGCCAAAGTGGCGCGCTACTCCGACCAGAAAATTGAAACACTGCTTCAAGATCCCGGTATTATTCGCAATCGCTTGAAAGTGAACGCCGCGGTCAGCAATGCGCAAATGTTTTTAAATATTCAGGAAGCCTTTGGCAGCTTTGATGCCTACATTTGGAAATTTGTGGGCGGCCAACCGATTGTCAATACGATCAGGCGGTTGGAAGATTATCCGTCTTCCAGCGCGGAATCGGACGCGTTGAGCCAAGATCTGCGTCAACGAGGGTTTAAATTCGTAGGTTCCACGATTTGCTATGCACATATGCAGGCCACCGGCATGGTCAACGATCATTCTCTGGATTGTTTTCGGCGGCAAGCCATCATCGATTCCTATCAATGATGTAACCGGAACATCTTCAAGCGCATCCATTCCTTGACAGTTCCTTCATTATTTTTTACATAAATATGCTTAGGCCCAATAGATCAAACATTAAATGCCAATTAAAGGAGGCCAAGACTTACGGTTGAATTTGCCATGAAGATCTATTGCCCTTGGGTGAGGATCAAACATCATATTTGAAAAGTTGCTTGATTAATATTTTGGTGGTAGGTTCCGATAATATTTGTTATTTAAAATGAATCTGGTACTCAATATTTAATGATCAAGCAATATCCCAATTAAACTGCTTTTTCCACATGAACAGAGTCCGCGCCCGCTAGTCATTTCATCGACTCTTAAGTAACAGAAAAAACGCAATATATTTAAAGCATTTATTTTTATTACTATATCTTGTATACGCAATACCCTTTTCTAATTATCTGTGATGTTATAGATGAAAATTATTTAACCAATAAAGGAGTGAACTTATGGCTAAAGAGATGAAAACCATCGATGGTAATGCGGCAGCAGCGCATGTGGCTTATGCGCTGAGTGATGTGGCCACGATTTATCCGATTACACCATCGTCGCCCATCGGCGAAATTGCCGATGATTGGGCCGCTAACGGTCTCAAGAATATCTTCG
Organism: Desulfobacterales bacterium; assembly: GCA_030066785.1. Taxonomy (GTDB): domain Bacteria; phylum Desulfobacterota; class Desulfobacteria; order Desulfobacterales; family JASJAZ01; genus JASJAZ01. The sequence goes on from JASJAZ010000001.1 coordinate 2,192, forward strand.
GGCAGGATATGACCGTGCGTCAGATGCAGTCCGAAGCCGGGGCCGCCGCCGCCGTGCACGGTTCACTGGCCGGTGGAGCTCTGACCTCGACCTTCACGGCCTCCCAGGGGCTGCTGCTGATGATCCCCAACATGTACAAGATGTCCGGCGAGTTGCTGCCGGCGGTCTTCCATGTCACCGCGCGGGCCGTCGCCGCCCACGCCCTGTCCATTTTCGGTGACCACCAGGATGTCATGGCTGTGCGCCAAACCGGTTTTGCGCTAATGGCTTCCGGATCGGTCCAGGAGGCTATGGATTTGGGACTGGTTGCGCACCTAGCGGCCATTGATGCCAGTGTGCCATTTTTGCATTTTTTTGACGGCTTCCGGACGTCGCACGAAATCCAGAAGATTGAAATGATCGATTACGAAGACATTGCTAAACTGGTAAATCTGGATGCCGTGGCCGCCTTCCGTGCGCGCGGTGTTAACCCGGAGCGACCGGAATTGCGCGGTACCGCCCAAAACCCCGATGTTTATTTTCAAGGCCGTGAAGCCGCCAATCCGTATTATTTAAAGGTACCGGGCATTGTCGACACATACTTGCAAAAGGTCAGCAAATTAACAGGCCGTAGCTATAAGCCGTTCGACTACGTCGGTCATCCCGAGGCCGAACGCGTGGTCATTTCCATGTGCTCTTCCTGCGAAACCCTGGAAGAAGTGGTGGAATACCTTAACAAAGACGGCCAGAAAGTCGGACTGGTTAAGGTCCGCCTCTATCGCCCCTTCGCCCCCGAATACATGTTTGCAGTCATACCGGAGACGGTCAAAACCATCACTGTGCTTGACCGCACCAAAGAACCGGGCGCCTTGGGTGATCCGCTTTATCTGGATGTCTGCACGGCCTATATGGAAAAGGGCCAGATGCCCAAGGTCCTGGGTGGGCGTTACGGTCTGGGCTCCAAGGAGTTCAACCCTGGCATGGCCAAGGCCGTCTACGACAACATGGCGGCCGCCGCACCCCAGAACCATTTCACCGTGGGCATCGTCGACGACGTCACCAACACCTCCCTCGAAGTGGAAACCGGTTTCGAGGTGGCCCCCGAGGGCACCGTGGCCTGCAAATTTTGGGGCCTGGGCGCCGACGGAACAGTGGGCGCGAACAAAAGTGCCATCAAAATTATCGGTGATCACACCGACATGTACGCCCAGGCATACTTTTCCTACGATTCCAAAAAATCGGGCGGGGTCACCATTTCCCACCTGCGTTTTGGTAAAGCACCCATTAAATCGACCTATCTGATCGATGCGGCGGATTATATTGCCTGCCACAAGGCCAGTTATGTGCATATTTACGACTTGCTGGAGGGCATTAAAGATGGCGGCACATTTGTGCTCAACTGCAATTGGAGTCTGAAAGATATGGAAACGGAGCTCCCGGCCGCTATGCGTCGAACCATTGCACAGAAAAAACTGAAATTTTACACCATTGACGCCGTCAAGATCGCCGGTAAAGTGGGACTGGGCGGACGCATCAACATGGTCATGCAGACGGCCTTCTTCAAACTGGCCAATGTGATTCCAGTGGATGAGGCGGTGGGCTACCTTAAAGATCAGATCAAGAAGATGTTCGGCAAGAAAGGTGAGAACATTGTCAAGATGAACTGGGATGCGGTCGATCACAGCCTCGAAAACCTGATCGAAGTCAAATACCCTGATAGCTGGGTCGATGCCACTGAGGCCGGTGTCGCGGAAGAGGATGTGCCCGATTTTGTCAAAAATGTCCAACGTCCCATGCTGGCCCAGCAGGGCGACAAGCTGCCGGTGAGCGCCTTCACACCGGACGGCATTTTCCCGGTGGCCACTACCCAGTACGAAAAACGCGGGGTGGCCATCATGGTGCCCGAATGGATAATGGACAACTGTATCCAATGCAACCAATGCGCCATGGTCTGCCCGCACGCCGCCATCCGGCCGCACCTTATGACCGAAGAGGAAATGGCCCAGGCGCCGGAAGGCTTCGAGGCTAAGAAGGCGGTTGGTAAAGAGCTCAAGGGCTACCAGTTCCGCATGCAGGTCAACGCGCTGGATTGTATGGGATGTGGTAACTGTGCTGACATTTGTCCGTCTAAGAAAAAGGCATTGGTTATGAAGCCGTTGGAAACACAGATGGCGGAGGTTGTGCGGCATAAATTTGCTGTTGGTTTGCCGGTACATGACAACCTGACCAAGCGTACCACCGTTAAAGGCAGTCAATTTTTTCAGCCCTTGCTGGAGTTTTCCGGTGCCTGCTCGGGTTGCGGAGAGACACCCTATGCCAAGCTTCTGACCCAGCTTTTCGGCGAACGAATGGTTATCGGCAATGCCACCGGATGTACCTCCATCTGGGGCGGATCGGCCCCCAGCGTCCCCTACTGCGTGAACAAAGATGGCTTCGGCCCCACCTGGGGCAACTCGCTGTTCGAGGATCCGGCTGAATTCACCTACGGCATGTTCTTGGGCGCCTTTCAGCAGCGCCGCAAGCTGGCGGATCTGGTCACCGAAGCCCTGTCCAACGGGTTCCCCACGGACGTAAAGGAGGCCCTCCAGGGCTGGTTGGATAACATGAAAGACGCCGAAGGCTCGCGCCGGTATGGCGATCAGCTAAAGAAACTGCTTCCGACTCACAAGGACAATGCGCTCCTGAACGAGATCCTCGGCATGGAAAAACTTTTCACCAAAAAATCATACTGGGTCTTCCTGGGTGACGGCGCCGCCTATGACATCGCTTATGGCGGGGTAGACCACGTGCTGGCCTCGGGCGAGGACATCAACGTCATCGTTTATGACACCGAAGTCTACTCCAACACCGGCGGGCAGTCCTCCAAGGCTACGCCCACCGGCGCAGTGGCCCAGTTCGCCGCTTCAGGCAAAAAAACCGCCAAGAAAGACATGGGCGGCATGGCCATGACCTACGGCTATGTGTACGTGGCTAGTGTCGGCATGGGGGCCAACAAGCAGCAGATGATGAAAGCCATCCTCGAGGCCGAAGCCTATGACGGCCCCTCTCTAATCTTGGCCTATTCGCCCTGCATCAACCACGGCATCAAAAAAGGTATGGGTAAGAGCCAGGAGGAAACCAAACTGGCGGTGGAGTGCGGCTACTGGCCGCTTTACCGCTACAATCCGCAGCTAAAGGAAGAGGGCAAGAACCCCTTCACCCTGGACTGTAAAGAGCCCAACGGTAAACTCCAGGAGTTTCTTTCCGGTGAGGTTCGCTACGCTTCCCTCCAGAAAGCCTTCCCTGAAGAAGCCAAGCGCCTGACGGTCGAACTGGAAAAGCAGTACCGCGAACGTTACGCTGCTTTGAAGCGCATGGCGGATCTGGAATATGCCGCTCCGGAGGTCGCTGCGAAGGATGTCGCCTCCCCAGGGGTTGAAGGCGACCCGGTCTGCACCCTCTCGGAAACGGCCGAGCACGGTGGGGCCGATGAACCCTGCGACGACGGTCGCGCTGGCATCAAACAGGACGCCGAATAAAGGTCAGAACAAATAGTCATTTGTTTGGTAATTAGTTGTCAAAGGGGCCATTGAGATTGTTTTCGATGGCCCCTTTTGGTTGCCAGATCCACATTCAATTAAGTTGAAAAATTAATAGATTGGGTTGTTGGCCTCAACCAGCTGCATCGGGAAGTTTGCGGGCTTCACATTTGGCCCATACCAATCGGTCAAGCGCAAAATGACTGCACAGACAACATCATCGGAAAGTTGCCGTCGCTGCGGAACCTGCTGCAAAAAGGGTGGGCCGGCCTTGCATTTGGAAGACCGCGTTTTGGTTGAAGAAGGTCATATTCCGGCTCAAGATCTATACACGATCCGCCAGGGAGAACCAGCCTTTGATAACGTGAAAGGTCTTTTGCAGCCGGCAGTCACTGATATTATCAAAATCAAGGGACAAACATCTTCCTGGCAGTGCCGTTTTTATCAATCGCATGACCGGGCGTGCCGCATTTATCAGTACCGACCCTTGGAGTGTCGTGCATTGGCCTGCAGCGATACGACTGCCGTTGAAAACATTTATGACCAGCATCGTCTGACACGCAAAGATCTGTTTTCCCACATAGAAAGCTTATGGGATCTAATTGAGGACCATCAGCAGCGGTGCGATTATGAGGTGATTTATTCTTTTCAGCGGCTTACCGATCCGACAAACCGTCGCCAGCTCCAGAAAAAAGTTCTGGAAATAATCGGCTATGATACGCACCTCCGTCAACTACTGGTTGCCAAAGGACAACTGGCTGCAGAAATGCTGGACCTTCTATTTGGCCGGCGGCTTGCCATAACCATTAAAGGTTTGGGCCTTAAGATTGGCAAGGAAGGTCAAGAGATTGTACTGCAATCAGACTCGGCCAAACTATAAATTGGCTAGCATTTGAGAGCTGGTGTCTTTAAATAAAAAAGTTCATATTGGGCCGCGAGGACAGCTCGGGCGGCGTCTGAAAGAAGCGCTCAATGACACCTATAACACGCTGAAGATCCGCCGCGGCGCGAATCCTTGTAAACAACGTATGACCGTAGCGAAAATTGGCTGAAAAGTAATAGGCAAATCGCTGAAATCGCCTTAAAGCCTGGGTTTCATCAAAATATCTTTCCAGTAGTTTTACCAAATATAAGGCTGTATCACGATACAGTTCGGGCTTAACAGTCAATCCGCCTGTCCACGCGGCAAATACCCATGGCTGGGCAATGCCTAAACGACCGATCGCCACGCCATCGCATCCGGTAGTTTGCAGCATTCGCAAACAATCATCGCCTGTAAAGACATCACCATTGCCAAATACAGGAATGTTAACCGCTTCTTTGACCATTTTAATGTAGGGCCATTTTGCCGGGCGCAAACGCCTATCCGGGGCCACGCGTGGATGAAAGGTTAAAGCATCGGCACCTGCCGTTTCAAACCGTTGGGCCAGCATGGCGGCATGCTGGGGATCATCCTGCCAACCGGTGCGAAATTTAACAAACAGCGGAAGCGTTACCGCTTCTCGGACGCTGGCAACGATCTGGTGCGCGAGCGCAGGATTTTTCAAAACAGCGGCGCCGCCGCTGTGACTGCAAATTGTTCCGGTGGCACAACCAAAATTGATATCGACGCCAAAGAAGCCTTCGGCCTGAATGCGCTTGGCCGCAACGACCATTTTATCTGGATCATTACCAACAATCTGGCAAACCAGGCGCGGCAATTCCGTCTCGCGCCATCTGAAAAATGCCGATGTTTGCGGATTTTCCGTTGGTATTCGTTTGGCGCTGCACATCTCTGTAAATAGTAATCCATAACCGCCAAAATGGGCCAGAAGTTCGCGAAAGGCCACATGACCCAGATAAGACATTGGTGCCATCACCAAGCGGTTGGCAATTGTTTTTTGGCCGATGTTTAAATTTCGGTTTAATAGTTCTGCTAGATTGTTTTGCATTTGTTATTCTCCGAAAATTGAATACGGAATGCCAGCTGATATATTTTATTTACAACACAATTTGGGAAGAGCTTGACAAACCGTATGAAACAATTTATCAATTTTTTATTAAATTTCAAATCTTCATTCATATTGAAAGGAGGTTTGTGATGCCCACCTATGATTTTTATTGTGAAAAGTGTAAAAAGGCGTTTAGCACTACGCTAAAAATTTCCGAGTACGAGAAAAGAAAGTATCGTTGTCCCAAATGCAAAGGTAAAAAGGACCTTAAACAGCGCATCACCGCATTCCAAACGATTACTTCCAAAAAAAGTTAGGCACCGCTTTAAAGCCTCGTTTACAACCAAACCCCTGTTCAAAGCGGAAGGGTAGGTGTATGCATTTTCGCTTGCTCTGATCCGTCCAACCTATGCGTGCATTGTTTCTGAATAAAGCAGGATCACGGTTAGGTGTGTGCACGCTAACCTATCCTCAACACGCTTGCGAACGGACATTAAGCGTAGTATATGTGGCCAAACGCAACAGAGAGGTGTGGGATTGCAGAACCAAACAAATATAAACGATGTCCAGATCTCGAATTATGTAACTATTCCCCAGCGCGATATCGAGATAAGTGCGGTTCGCGCCCAGGGATCCGGGGGTCAGAACGTTAACAAGGTTTCTACGGCTATACACCTGCGCTTTAACATTCTGGCCTCCTCGCTGCCCACTTTTTACAAACAACGGCTTTTGAACCTTAATGATCGACGCATCTCCAAGGACGGCGTCATTGTTATCAAGGCCCAGCAATACCGCCATCAAGAAAAAAATAAACAAGCGGCTATAAAACGACTTCAAACTCTCATTAAAAGCGTGGCGGTGCCCGTCAAAAAGCGCAAGGCGACCAAACCAACATCGCGTTCCCAGAAAAAGCGCCTTGACCGCAAGAACAGACATGGGCAATTAAAAGCTATGCGCCGCAACGTCGTCGAGTAGCAATATCATCGTCATGCTTAGTTCCCAATTAGATGATTCTTACGGTCTAGTCGTTCATGAATTTTTTATTTGCTGAAAGAACGCGGAAATTTTGGCGATGGATCTATACAACCATTTCCTTGCATCCAAAGCAGTTGGTGGCTTTAGTTCTAATAACGGTTTGCATCGGAATGTTGCTGTGGCGGCATTCCCGGACAATACACGTTTTGGTGGCCCCTGACAGTTTTCAAGACGCGGAAATATCCTTTTTTGCATTGGGTGATCAAGGCCGTGGAAACCATCGCCAACGCAAGGTTGCTGATATGATGGAGGCGGTTTGCCAACAGGATCGCGATGTAAATTTCACTTTGCTGCTGGGCGATAATTTTTACGGAAATGGTGTGCGTTCGGTCGATGATCCGAAATGGCTGGATCAATTTGAGTTGACCTATAATGCGCCCTGCCTGCGCGGCATGCCCTTTTATGCGGCCCTGGGGAATCATGACTATATAGGCAATCCCCAGGCTCAAGTTGCTTACTCTCAAAAACGCCTTGGAAGTGCCCGTTGGCGTATGCCCAGTTCTTTTTACATGCAGGATTTTGGTTCTTTTAATAATCGCATATTAATCCGTTTAGTGGTGTTGGACACGAACCAGCCCATACCGGAGCAACTTGAGCTTATCCAAAGAGCCTTTAAAAATCCAGAAGATTCAATCTGGAAGATGGCCGCCGGGCATCATCAGATTCGCAGTTTTAGCAGCAAATATGGCGACAGCCAACAGTTGATCGATAACCTTTTACCGGTCCTGCGGAAATATCGTGTCGATATGTATCTCTGTGGCCATTCACACAATCTTCAGTTAATAACGAGAGCCGCTGAACCACTTTACGTTATTTCAGGCGCGGGAGGCGCAAGAATTCGGAAAATAAAAAACGATACGACCGGATCATTAATTTACAGGGCGGAGCAACACGGGTTTGTAAAAATTGAAGCTACCCCCGACGATCTTCGCATTCAATTTATAAAAAGCCTGAAGGAAGAGCGACAGATTTACACCGTCACACGTGCGTGTTTGCGGGGTGTGAATAAAGCCAAATGTTTTAATGAGGGTTGAAAAGTTGGCAGCTGCCGGTATTAACGGTTTTATTGTTTTGCAATGTATCCGGTTTAGCCGCCATCATCATGGATAAAGCCGATGATGTCGATCCTACAGGGCGGCATTGCGGATGAAAATGTCTTACGGCATTTTTCTAATACCGATTCTTTCTTAAAGCATGAGCAGGTCGAACAACAAGATTCGATACATTTATGGGCTGAAAATTTTCTTGTCACAGCATCCTGCGATAAGGCGATTAAAACGGATCAATGCACCCGCAATGCACGGCAATAAAATCTGGTCCTCCAGTTTATTGCTGATCGATTACATTAAGCACATTGGTTTGACACCGAATGCCCATGTGCTGGATGTGGGTTGTGGATGGGGATTAGCAGGTATTTATTGTGCGCAAAATTTTAATTCAGCTGTGACGGGGGTGGATGCCGATGATAACGTTTTTCCTTACCTGCGTTTGCACGCTGAAATTAATAAAGTAAAAATCGCCACCATTAAAACCAAATTCAATGGTCTTAATCGAAGCATTCTCAATGGTCATGAGATTCTGATTGGTTCCGATATCTGCTTCTGGGAGAACATGATCAAGCCCTTGAGAGGTCTCATACGGCGTGCAATGAACAACGGCATCAAGCAAATTATTCTCGCCGATCCGGGCCGGGAAACATTTGATGAATGTGTCAATGTTTTTATTAAAAGAGAAATGGGTGAGTTAATCGACTGGACCATTAAACACCCCCATAAAGTGCAGGGGCGAATTTTTAAATATCCGATGAGTGCCCATGGATGATGGATGACGATTTTATGCGTTGAGCTGTCTTATATTTTCAAATTGCAATAATCACGATTGGTAATGAATGTTTGCAGAGAAGATAAACCCAACAACTGCGACCAGATAGGGCCTAACAATGCAAGGCGTTGTTTGAAAGACTTTTTTTTCTAACGATCCTCCAAGTAAGCTCGAACCGTAATATTCAATTCCAACGCCAATGCTTCCGCGAGCGTCATGAACCGCGCCCAAACTACTTCACGCTGATCAACTTTAAAATCAGGTTTATTTGGCAGGTCCACTTCGAAGAAATGGCCGATATCGCGGGCATACTTATGTTGCGTGGCGTATTTACCCACAAATGTTAATTGGCTTGCTTTGGTCTGAATGCGGACCTCTTCATATAATTCTCTCACAGCCGCATCGTGTAATGCTTCTTGCCGTTTGATGCGACCGCAAGGGATCGTATAGCGGCGCTTATATGAATTTTTAATAATGAGTATGTGACCCTTATGCCAAACCGCAATATACACACCGTTAACGGTGGGGCGAGTAAAAAACCACAAACACAGTAGTATTCGATACGCCAGCCTATAACAGATTTGTGTGAATGTAATAAAAAAGTTGGTGATCATAAAAGGTGTTTAGGTAATCGGAGTTTGCAGGGGGCTTTCATGTAAACGCACAATAATTAATTTTGGTTTGCCGAAACCTCTGGTCCAAATGGTTTTAGGACGATTATCAATTGCGGCAGCAGGGTAAGTGCGGCAAATAAAGCAATGAAGATGGCTAATCCTGTCAGCAATCCGAAGTATATACTGGGAATGAAATTGGACAGAGTCAAAATCAAAAAACCACTAATAATGGTCAAGGATGTATAGTGCATGGCACGGCCTATGCTGCCATGGCATTGATGCATTGTTGCATGATACTTATGGTTGAATTGGAATTCATATTTAAATCTGTAAATGTAATGAATGGTATTGTCGACCGCTATTCCGATGCTAATAGCGGCTATGGTTATGGTCATCATATCCAAGGGAATTCTGAGCCAGCCCATAAAGCCGAGGACAAATCCAATGGCCAGTAAGTTCGGTACAATCGCCATCAAAGAGACTTTTAAAGACCGAAACAGGACCATAAACATTCCCAGCAGCGCCAACAAAACGATGCCCAAAGTGAGAATTTGGGACTCAAAAAGACTTTGAAGCATATTGTTGTAAAGCACCAGCAGGCCGGTCAAATGAAATTGCCCCTCCCTCAAATTTAATTGGTTGATCAAATCATGCCGGATCTTTTTTAGTAAGGCGTCACGTCTCAACGATTCGGCCGAATCCTTGACACGGATCGAATAGCGCAATTGATTATGTTGGGGAGATACATACGGCTTCAAAATCATCTGCTTAATTTTAGCGGGCAGTTCGCTGTATACCAACGCCAATTGAAAATTGTCCAGCATTTGGCCGTTGTTTAACTTCGAAGTGATTTGCAACAGGGTTGCCAGAGACAGGACTTTACCGGTTTCCGGAAGGCTATCGAGGTAATCATGGATTTCTGTCACCCGTGCCATCCTTTCAGACGTAAACCAGTACTTTTCATCATCGACTTCTTCAAATTCTTCAAACGCATCAAATTCTTCATCATTTTGTTTTTTGGTATTGGTGGCCCTACTAGGGGCTGATACTTCAGATTCATCAAGTTCGACAATAACATCCAGCGGGGTAGTGCCGCCCAGTTTTTCGTCGATCACCTTCAAACCCCGATAAATTTCAGTAGTGTCCTTAAAGTAATTGATAAAACTGTTTTCAACAACGAGCCTGGAAACACCAAGAACACTCGCAATAAAAATGATGACACTCACAACCAGTATCAGCGCGCCCCGTGCTTCCGTGAACCGCGCTAACGATAATGTAAACGAGTAACTTTTTGTTTTCCGAATTTCCGGAATTTCTTTGGGCCACAGCATAAGTACCGCTGGAAAGAATAGAAACGTTACGATTAACGAAACCGCAATTCCGGCGCTCATCATCCAGCCAAAGGTTCTGACGGGCAGGATATCACAGAGTATCAGCGAACCAAAGCCGGCCATCGTTGTTAGGGCGGCATACAGGCAGGGCGTAAGCATCAGACGAACAGTATCAATAATTATTTGACGCTGTTCGGATTGCGGATGAATCAATACAAGATCTTTGTACCGGACGATTAAATGGATGGTTATGGCCATGGTAATAATAAGTTGAAGCGATATAAAATTGGAGGATATAACGGTGACCTTCCAACCGCACATTCCCAAAAGCCCCATCATGATAATGGCAGAAAAAATGCAACAAAGCATTGGTAAAAGAACCCAACGTAATTTTTTGAAAATAATGCTTAAGGTAACAATAAGGAAAAGGGCGACTCCCGTGCCGAAAATCTTCAGATCTTTTTTAATAAAACTGACTAAATCGTCAGTGATCATGCTGACGCCTCCAAGAAAAAGTTCGGCGTCAGGTCGATATTTATCCATAATAGTTCGAATTGCAGCGATGTCTTGATGACGGACCCTGTTACCGTATTCCCGGCGCGCTTTATATTGTTCTCTAATTTTTTTAAATTCAGTCTTTTCTTCCGCCGTTAGCGAAGCTTTGGCCTGTTTATCCCGGAAATGGTCGCGGCGGGCCACCAAATCCTGATAAATCCTGTCGGACAAAAAATTGATCTGAAGTCCGGTGGTTTTAAGATCGGGACTTGTGAGTAGGTTTTGGTAGAGAGGGCTGCTTTGCAACTCCATTCTGGCCAGTCTTTGATCTGTCATGGGCGAATCGAGTGTTTGTATGCCGGCAGCCAATTCTTTGACTGATACAGGCGGGCTTTCCAGTAAAGGGACATCTAATATCGATACAACCGATGCCACTCTTTTTAATTGTTTTAATTCATCCCGCAACTGGGCCAGTTTTTTCAGTGTTTCACTTGAGAATAAATCGTTCTTGGGAGTGTAGGTCAGCAACAAATAATCATGGCCCCCATATCGCGAATCGATCAGTCGTGAGTATTGTAAGTCGCGATCCGTCTCGATAATCAGTGTTTCGGCCGAAGCATCAAGCCTAAAATTTTGGGCCTGGTAACCGAGAAAAAAAACCGCTGCTGTTAGCAGGAAGATAACGATGCGTGGGTGGGCTAATATTACCCTGTCATAAAAACGGATTACCAAAGTATGAAATTTTATCATATGATCATGCAGATGAAGAGCAGGTTGTCTCTATTGGTTAACCAGTTGTTCAAGTTTCTGTAGAAGGTCGTTAAAAGTCCTTTTTTGTAAAATCTCATCAAATTGAATCCGGTAACTTTGGATAATGCTTACCCCTTGAATCTCAATATCATAAACCTTCCAGATATTTTTTCTGTGATAAAACTTATATAACATCAATATTTGGCTATCTTCTGAAACCAAATAGGTGGGAATATGAATTTTCCCCTTGATCTCTAATGGCGACATGACAATGATTTCTTCATCTGTATAAGTTGTCAGTTCATTGAGATACGCTCGTTTAAGAAGTTTAAAAAAAAGTTCCGAAAATTTTCTTTTGTCTTCTCGGGCTAGACCAGGCCAGTATTTCCTTCCTAAAGTTAGTTTGGCCATTAGTTGGAAATCAAACATCGGCGTAACGATTTCAACGATTTTGGCCTGCTTCGTCTGTTTCGCAAGATTTTTTTGCTGCAATATCTCAACGGCAGCATCGAGTTTGCTGTTTAACAGGTTTTCGACAGCACTTTTATCATCGGCCAGTACCAATTGGATCAAGACAAGCAGGCCGACCACTGCATAAAGTAAGGTGCGCATCATTCTTTTCTCTAACCGAATATATCGATATTCTTGTCTATTATTATATAAAAATTTCATACCATTGTAATTAAGGCAAGCAATTTGGTCCTAAATGGGTCCAGGGAAAGCATTCGCCAAATTGGCATTGGCCGCTTCGGGTTTATATATACCAGAAAATCATCTTATTTGGACTAAATCAATGTAAAGTGTTAACCGATCTGGCCAGTAGGAGAAATTACAGAAACATTCGAAGTCTAATTTTTGAAAGCATAAATCGTCGTTTGAGAATAGATCTGGTTGGGATTGAGAATCGTTGAAGGAAAACAGGGTTGATTGGGTGAGTCGGGAAAATGCTGCGTTTCTAAACAAAAACCGCTGCGATGGTTGTAAATTTGTCCGTTTTTGCCGTTGATACGATTTGCCATGAAATTGCCGGAGTAGAACTGAAGGCCCGGTTCGGTAGTATGTATTGCCATCGTTATGCCGGTGCGCGGTTCACAGACTTTGGCCGCCAGGCCAAGCTCTCCGGATGGCTTATTTAACACCCAATTATGGTCATAACCCTGTGCCCGCAATAGCTGCTCATGGGGAACATTGATGCGGCTATCGATGCGGGTTGATTGCGTAAAATCCAAAGGAGTGCCCGTAACAGTCTGCAGGTCGCCGGTGGGGATCAAATCTTGATCTACGGGTGTAAAAAAATCAGCGTCGATAAACAATTCATGCGCTAAAATATCTCCCGATCCAGCACCCGCTAAATTAAAATAGGTGTGATTGGTCAAATTCACGACAGTGCTTTGATCAGTGGTTGCCTGATATCTGATTTGCAGTGCATTATCATTGGTGAGCGTATAGGCAACCGTTGTGTTTAAATTGCCCGGGTAGCCTTCTTCGCCATCCGGGCTAAGGTAAGTAAAAGAAAGCCCACTCTGGTCTCCGGGTGCGAATTCGGCAATTTCCCAGATCCGCTTGTCAAAGCCCTGATGGCCACCATGCAAATGGTTGTGTCCGTCATTTTGAGCCAGTTTATGTTCATTTCCATATAGGCTAAATTTGCCATCGGCGATTCGGTTGGCATAACGTCCGGCGATACAGCCGAAATAGTCACGCGCGGACGCATATTCTTCCACCGAATCGAAACCTAAAGCAACATCGACAAGCTGACCGCTTTTGTTCGGCACCATCAGCGAAACGATGGTAGCACCATAATTGGTCAGTTTGACGGACATGCCATTGGCATTGGTAAGCGTAAATAAATCTACCACGATTTGATCATTAATCCGGCCAAATGATTGTTTCTGCAAATTCATCGGTAATGCTGGTCTCCCATACGTTGTTTTTTGATGGTTCGTTGCAGGTATCTTTGGCGCCTTCGGGTGACAACCATTTGTCGGTTAGCGTTTCCAATCCTTTTTAACCGCAAGAAACGAATTTCAATCAAATGGATTTTCGAGTGGATAAAGGGGCCTATCGGTAAGCGGTGTATAAATCTGTTGAATACCCAGCATCTTAAAGGCATCATAAAGAATTCGGCCACAGTGGCTGAACGCAACGGCCGCATGATGATGAAAGCGCCCCAGTAAAACGTGGCGATAAAAACGCCTGAATCCGGGGATATAAGCAGTCCCTGTGCAGCCGAATGTCTGAGGATCAAGGTCCAGAAATTTTCCTTCGACAATGTAAGCTTGCAACTGATCACCGGTACCATGAACCTGCAATACCGTAATCGGCGATGCCGCAATCTGACCCTCAATGGTCCCCCGGGTGATGTCAGGTTCACCTTCCGGCTCCATCAGTCGGTTCATGATTACTTGATATTTCATTGAGGGCGCTTTTAATCGACGGGGGTCGGTGTTGCCACAGTGAAATAATCCGACCAGATCTTGGTTGGGATAGCCGGCCAGACTGACATCGAGATCCTGCGGAATACTGTGGTTCAAATCGAGTACGGTTACACTCTGACTGGAAGCATATTGGCCCAGCAGTTCGGCGGCTAATGAGTGGGCGTCATTTTCGCACGCGATCGGGAACCCGCGGGCAGCCATGCGGGCATTGATATAGCAGGGAACGTGCTTCAATGTTTCTTCCTGTTCGGTCCAGCACTGGGTGGTCATGCCCGACAACTTGAGTTCCTCGCGAAAAATAAGAATCGCCTTTTCATAGGCGGCTAATCGTTTGGCAAAGTCGTCCGACGGAATCGAATTCAGCTCTGTCTTCATGGAATTGATAATGTCAGTCAGATCATCTCCGGCAAGAATGCTTTGCACCCGGCCGGCCAGATCAAAAAAACCCAGTTCTTCGATTTCAAGGCCCAATGAGGCCAACGACGCCAGGTTGTAATTGCAGGTTTCAAAATCTCTTGGTCGCGGTCCGAATAATCCAAGGGTTGCATTGCGAATACCCTTGTATACTTGTACTATCCGGTGAAAGTGTTGGATGGCCTCAGCACCTTGGGTCGCATTGACAATGGGGTCTTGCGGAATATAAACGCGCTGCCATAAATTGCGTTTTTTAAGTGCCATAGTTGCCGATAGCATACCGCAGAGGGCATCGCCACGGTTGGCAGCTAGACTGGAGGCGGATTCTTCGGCAGCGGCCATAATTGCCACCGGACCGTGAAATTGCCGGACGAAAAAAGCATCTTCAATTTCCGGTGAAAAATTGCCGAGGTAAAGTACCGCCGCATCGCAGTCAGCCGCATTAATCTGGCGGGCGGCTTCAATGGCATGGTTTTTGGTTTCAATAATGGCACAATCACCATTGGGTGTGAACAGGGAAAGCTTCTGATCCGTGCAGGCCGCCATAAGCTGGGTGGTTCTTTTTTGGGAAAGTTCGCGCGGAAAGCAGTCGCGCGAAGCAGATACAACCGCAATTTTAACCTCCGGTGAAAATGTTCCTAACGGTAAATACATATTTGATCCCCCCCTAGTCCGGCTGAACCGGAATTGCAAATGATTAATTAAAATGTGGCGGATACCAAGAGCCCGGTATTATGGGTCTAGCACCTCCACTGGCGATACCCCTTGGGATGCTTTGCAAATGTATATCGGCGCCGTTTTGCCCGATTTGTGGGGATAGTGCTTGTTAATAGCCCTGATGAATGGCTGGCTGGCATTATGATCTGCCAGGGCCACGATGCATCCGCCAAACCCGGCACCGGTAAGCCGTGCTCCATAGACGCCGTCAGTATTGAGCGCAATATCTACCAATAGATCGAGTTCAGGACAGCTCACCTCAAAATCTTCTTTTAGACTGCGGTGCGAATCGGTCATCAATTGACCGAATGTGCTTACATCCGATTTTTTCAAAGCCGCCGCCGCAGCCAGGGTCCGGTGGTTCTCCGTAATTACATGCCGTGCTCGGCGGGCGACAACCGGTAATAGCGCATGGTGCTGGGCTTGAAATTGTTCGACAGTAACATCGCGCAACGCCTTTACGCCGAAATGGGCAGCGGCAGTTTCGCATTCATTGCGGCGCGTGTTGTAGGCCATGTCGGTTAAGCCGCGATAGACACCACTGTCAACAATGATGACCGCTGCATGGGCAGGCAGGGGTAGGCGCTGATAACTCAACTCGCGGCAATCGATTAGCAGGGCGTGATCCTTTTGGCCCAGGCAAGAAATAAATTGGTCCATTATTCCGCAACGCATTCCCACAAATTCATTTTCGGCTTTTTGAGCGGCTAAAGCCAATAATCGTCGATTGATTTCTACTCCGGATACCTGTAAAAATGCAAAACCAACGGCAATTTCGATAGCCGCCGATGAGCTTAAACCGGCGCCAATGGGAATATTTCCGGTGACGGTCATATCCATTCCCCGAAGCCGATGGCCGTTTCCTAGCAATGACCAACTCATGCCACGGATATAATTAGCCCAGGTGTTTTCGAGGAGATGATCAACGGTGGGACTGATTTCAAATCGGTCCCAACGGTCAAAATTGGATGCATAAATATTGACTGAATTATCTGGGCGTGGCAGGGCCGCCACCAGAACGTGCCGGTCGATGGCCGTGGGCAAAACAAAACCGTCATTGTAGTCGGTATGCTCTCCGATCAAATTAACACGCCCCGGCGCTTGAAAGAGATACGGTGTTGCGCTTGTCTTGAATTTCAACTGAAATGTTTCAATGATGCTAGACAGTGTAAGCATTCGCAGCCTGTTTGAACGTATTTGCCCTTATTAGGCGCTCTCAGCCTCGCGGTAATACTTTGTGGGCAATTGCCGCAGTCGCGCGGCCGCATCTTCTGCGGTGATATCGCGTTGCGGCTCGCCCAGCATTTCAAAACCGACCATAAATTTTTTCACGGTTGCCGATCGTAACAGCGGCGGGTAAAAATGCGCATGCAAGTGCAATTCAGGATATTCCTGCCCGTTCGTTGGTTTTTGATGAAACCCCATTGTGTAAGGAAAGCTCGTTCGGAATAAATTGTCATAGCGAATGGTCAGTTTTTTAAGAATATCGGCCAGGCCGTCTTTTTCCGTGGCGCTCAGATCTGAAATGGTGGCCACATGCCGCCGCGCAACCAGTAGAGTCTCAAAGGGCCATACCGCCCAAAATGGCACCACCACAGCAAAAGAGTCGTTCAGTTCAACCACCCGCTCTTTTTGTTTAAGCTCTTGTTCCAAGTAGTCGCATAGCATGCATTTCTTATGATCCCTAAAATAACGGCGGCACGCACCAAGCTCTTTGAACGGTTCAACCGGGATGCTGGCAGTGGCCCATATCTGGCAGTGCGGATGCGGGTTGCTGCATCC
The DNA here is from genome assembly GCA_030066785.1 of Desulfobacterales bacterium. GTDB lineage: Bacteria > Desulfobacterota > Desulfobacteria > Desulfobacterales > JASJAZ01 > JASJAZ01. The sequence continues at coordinate 19,017 of JASJAZ010000001.1, forward strand.
CATCATGGCACCTTTGTTTTCAAATATCTGGACATGGTTGATCCATGAGATGTCTGCCAATTGAAGGTATTGCACGCTCCATGCATCGATAATTTTCCGAAGAGTGGGGCGGTTTAAATCTGGCAAAGATAAGTCGTGGCGGGGCGAAAAACACATCACACGGCATACGCCTTTTTCGGCTTCCGCGATTAACAGATTTTGTGGATGGGCGTCATCAACGGAATTTTCGCCCAACAAGGCGGGAAAATCATTGTCAAAAATGAAAAGATCCTCATAGTTAGGATTTTTTAGCCCGCCATGGCGGCTGTTACCCGGGCACAAATAACAGTTGGGGTCATATGCGCTGCGCACCTGCGGTGGTATCGCCTCCTGTTGTCCCTGCCAGGGGCGCAGATTTCTCTGGGGTGAAACCAAAACCCATTCTTCCGTCAGTAGATTGTAACGTCGGTGAGGCGTCTTAAATGATGACATCACGATTCTTTGTGAATTATTTGCCGTTGCGTTTTGGTCCAGGGCCAGAGTTTGCTTGACGATTATTGCGCTTCATCACGGATACGTTTCAATGTCTTCATTACAGTGTTGCCGCCCCGACCAAAATAATCATACAGGCGCAGGTATTCAGCATATAATTGATCATATATTTTTTGGCAGGCGGGGTTGGGCCGATAAACTTCATTTTTAAGACGGGCCATGTGCTTGGCGGCATCAAAGATCGACTCATATCCGCCCGCCTGGCGGCCCGCTGCGACGGCTCCAAACATGGCCGAGCCCAGTGCGGGGGTCTGCTGCGATGCGGATACTTTGAAGTCACGTCCGGTAACATCGGCATATATCTGCATGAGCATTTTATTTTTTTCCGGAAGCCCTCCACAGGCAACCAGTTCGTTTACGTTTACACCATTTTTTTCAAATGCTTCAATGATCACCCGGGTGCCATAAGCCGTGGATTCAATCAGGGCCCGGTAGATATCTTCCGGTTTGGTCCGCAAGGTAGCCCCGATTAAAAGGCCCGAAAGATCAACGTCGACCAGAACGGAGCGATTGCCATTCCACCAATCTAGTGCCAGTAGGCCGTGCGCACCGGGTTTTTGCCTTACAGCTTTTTCTTCCAGCAATTGGTGAATACCGAGCGATCGCTGTTGGGCTTTTTGGTGGTATTCTTCGGGAATGCAATTATTAATAAACCATGCAAAAATATCGCCGACACCTGATTGCCCGGCTTCATAGCCGAACAATCCCGGAATAATACCATCCTCGACTACACCGCACATGCCTTCGACATTGCGTTCTTCCTCCCCCAAGAGCATGTGACAAATACTGGTACCCATGATCATTACCATACGTCCTGTTTCGGTGACAGAGGCGGCCGGAACCGAGACATGCGCATCTACATTGGCTATGGCAACCGCCGTTCCTTCCTGTAAACCGGTCCACTGAGCCGCCTGGGCGGTTAGTTCACCGGCTTTGTCGCCAATGGGATAAATGTTGCGCGACATCTTCGAATCGATAACATTTTTTAAACGCGGGTCAAGCGATGCAAAGTAATCGTTTGGTGGATAACCTTCGCGCTTGGACCACATTGCTTTGTATCCGGCGGTGCATGAATTACGTTTCTCCTGCCCCGTTAATTGCCAAATCACCCAATCCGCAGCTTCGATAAGCCGATCCGCTGCTGCGTAAATTTCCGGGGCTTCGTCCAAAATTTGAAATGCTTTGGAAAAAAACCATTCAGAAGAAATTTTACCACCATAACGATCCAGCCAGTTTTCATTGCGTTCACGGGCAGCAGTGTTAATGATATCCGCTTCCGGTTGTGCGGCATGGTGTTTCCACAATTTGACCCAGGCGTGCGGATTTCGGCGAAATTCGGGAACCATACAAAGGGGCGTGCCGTTATTTTGGGTTGGCAGCATGGTGCAAGCTGTGAAATCGATACCGATTCCAATAACATTCGCCGCTTTGACTCCGGCCTTTTTCAAAACTGCCGGGATGGTGCGCTGCAACGTGCGAATATAATCTTCAGGATCCTGCAGGGCCCATTCGGGGTCAAGTTCTACCGTGTCGTTCTCTAAGGGCAGAGCTCTATCGATTACGCCGTTTTGATATGGATAAACGGATGAGGCAATTTCTTCACCTGTGCGTGTTGCCACCAAAACGGCCCGGCCGGATTCGGTGCCAAAATCAACACCAATGGCATATTTGTGCGCACTCATGGTTTCCTCCTAAGTAGGTGCCTGCTGATTGGGTTCGATGATAACCTTTATTCCTTCGCGGTTGAGGGCGGCCCTAAAAGCTTTTTTAAAATCGCCTAAACCGAACCGATGGGTCACAAGTGATTTAACGTCCACAAAACCTTTGTGAACCAAATGCATCGCCTGCGGATAAGTGTGTTGCATTCGGCGTATAAGTTTGATGGTCAGACCCTTGCGCCGGGCGGTGGATGCTTTGAAAATCGTTTCATCTGTGGCCGGAATTCCAATAAGCATGGCCTGCCCGCCCGGGCGCACGGCATGTATGGCGGCTTGTACCGCTTCATTTTCACCGGCGGCCTCAAAAGCGATATCGACACCGTTATTATTGGTGGCAGCCCAAATCGCTGCACTGGCGTCATCGCTGGTTGCCGCGACGGTTTTCCCAGCCCCCATGGATTGAGCCGCTTCAAGGCGGTGTTCCAAGACGTCGGATGCAATGATTTGTCGGGCACCTCGCAATCGGGCTAATTGCACAATCAGCAAACCGATGGGGCCGCAGCCAAATATTCCAACGCGCATCCCCTTGCGCAAGTGGCTCAGTTCCACGGCATGGATGGCCACACCCAGAGGTTCGAGCATGGCACCTTCAATGGCACCCAATGTTTCCGGCAATGGATACAGACATTTCTGGGGCCACGTCATTTTTTCGCAGAGGGCACCGTCTGTGGTATCGTGACCGGCAAAGACAAGATTTTCACAAAGATTGGGATGACCATTACGGCAATATCGACAGTGGTCGCAAGGTATAGCCGGATCGACGGCTACTTGCTTTCCAGCCTTTGACCCATTATCGATGACTGCGGCAAATTCATGGCCCAGTACCAGTGGGGTGCTCAACTGCGCGTCACCGATACCGGCGTGTGAATACCAGTGCAGATCAGAGCCACAAAGACCTACGGCCGTAATGCGCAACGTTACTTCGCGGTCACGGGGAATAGGATCGGGCTCGGTGTGCAACCGAAGATTGCCGCGATTGTGTAGCCGAAGAACTTGCATAGCACAAATTCGATACAGACTTTAATTATTCACAAAGCCAGACTGATTTTGGAGAATAGTAATAAAAGCCAACATATTGTCTAAGGAGACATCACCTTCTACATCATGGGCCGGTGCGAAAATATATCCGCCTGTAGCGCCCAATTTCAGCAGCAGCATGGTTTCGGTACGGACATCCTCAACGCTGCCGTGGGGCAATGTTCGCTGGGTCGATAGTCCCCCATGAAACGCCAAGCGTCCTCTATATTGCGGAATCAAGGCCGTAACATCCATTACTTCCGGTTGAAAAGGGTTGAAACAGTTGACGCCGGCATCAATTAAATCTTCAAACAGCTCATCCACATCGCCACAGGAATGAATAAAGACATATTTGCCAGCCTGGCGCACGACGCCGTACATCCGTTTAAGGACCGGATAAATAAAACGGTGCCACATGGGAGGCCCCATTTGCAGTCCGCGCTGCATACCCCAATCATCACCGAAATAGATTGCGTCAATATCATATTTCAGAGCTTCGTTGATTTGCGCGATATTGTAGTCGGCAATTCGATTCAGTAGTGTGTCGACAAAACCAGGATTTTCATAGAAGTCCAGCATCAATTGATCCCAGCCGCGCATGGCCCAGGCTCTTTCATAAAGTGAAAAACCGATTTGAAAAATGCGAAAACGATCGCCGTATTGAGATATCCGTTGAGAAATATCTTCGAAAAAACGCGGATCTAATGGATCTGGAAAAGTGTAATCTTCTAAAGACGGTTTGGGTAGAACATTGTTGGCGACATTGCCGATATCTTTGTCGATGGTCCGGTCCCAGATAACACCGAAAACATCTTTGAACTGGTCGTTGCCTAAGCTCTTGAAAAAACCTATATCACTTCCCAACCGCAGAAAGTGATTCTGCAACGCATCCTCTAAATTTGCAGTACCATAATGCCGCTGCAATATCTCACGGGCCTCCTGGGTCAAACCGATATTCCACGGCACATAGGGCGGATGGTGCCCCTGAAGCACGGTCTCAATCACATCACGTTTGGTCATTCATTTTCTCCCAAAGTACGCGTATAATTTAATAGCGCCCGTAATCGAGGGCGGTTTCAAACATGGCGACAATGTTGGCGGGAGGTACATAGGCTTGGATGTTGTGAACGGCGGCAAATACGAATCCCCCCTCGGCTGCCAGGTCATCAATCCTGCGTTTGACTTCTTCCGCAACTTCTTCAGGCGTGCCGAATGGCAGTATTTTTTGCGTATCGACACCGCCGCCCCAAAAAACGATATCCTGCCCGTAGGTTTTTTTCAGGCGTCTGGTGTCCATTCCTTTGGCTGAAACTTGCACAGGATTTATGATGTCGAATCCGATCTCGATTAAATCCGGTATTAAATCAAAAACGGCTCCGCATCCGTGGTAATAGATCTTAGCGTCCGTTTTTTGCTTAATGGCTTCGACCAAACGTTTTTGCCTGGGTTTAATTCTCTGGCGATAAATGTCCGGCGAAATGATCCAGCCGTTTTGGCTGTTGACATCATCCCAGTACGTAAACACCTGCAGAAATTCACCCACCTGATCTAAATAACGAATACACGCCTCAATATATATTTCCGTAATTTTTTCCATCAATTGATCGGCAAAGGAGGCATCGGTCACAAGCGCCATTAAAAAATTTTCCAGACCCATGACGCGTGCCGGCTGTTCAAAAATACCTCCGCCGATAACGCCGCTGCCGACCAGCGCGTAATCTGTATGATCATAAAGATATTCGGCTTGCTTCCTCAATGGGGCAATGTCTTCCGCGGCATCGGGCGAAGGCCAATTGTATGCTTCCAGGGCCGTTATGGTTGGCTCTTTTATGGGAAAATCCACCCAGTCAAAATAGAGTCCGCCATCTTTGGGCATGTGCAATTTGGATCCCCAACGGTCGATAAAGGCGTAAAAATCACCGTCTTCGAAGATTTCCAAACCGGGGGCTGTGGCAGCCGG
>JASJAZ010000132.1 GCA_030066785.1 Desulfobacterales bacterium
ATTGATGACTATGCAGGCGATGGCATTAAGGCCAATTTCGGCGTACCATTGCCTCGCAATAATCATGATGAAATATCGCGGGATGCTGTCAATGCCGTAAAGTGCGCACTTTTAATGGAAAAAGAACTGCACAAACTCAATGAATCGTGGCAACAACAGGGTCTTCCTACAACTGGAATGCGAATCGGTATTTTTACGGGGCCAGCTGTGGCCGCTGCCCTGGGAAGCTCGAATAGGCTAAAGTACACAACCATCGGTGACACGGTTAATATAGCTGCCAGGCTTGAAAGCTTTGACAAAAAGTATGCTCAAGATAGCCTGTGCCGCATACTTATCGGAGATTCAACCCTTGGCTTCCTGGACGGTCAATTCAATGCGGAAAAGGTTGGAGAGGAAGTTCTTAGAGGCCGAGAGCAAAAAACGACTATATACCGTATCATGGGGAAAAATAATAATTTTTTAAATTAAAGGAATTATGATGATGTCATATTTCACTTTAGCAACCCGGATTATCATTGCAGGATTATTTCTTTTTTTACCTCTGAAGAGCTTTTCAGAAGATAATCAAATGAAAGAGTTGCAAAGATTGGTGGAAGTTGCTGCAAATAAAAGCCGACAATCTAATCAAATGCAATTCCCTACTGAATCCAAGGCGCTCACGGATAAAAGGCCGGCCAAAAAAAGGCGAGCACCGTCGGCCGGAATGCCTGTTTACAAACCGCCCCGTCGCGGAGCGCCGGTAGGGCGAGTGGCCGGTGGCACCCGCGGCATTTTTGACGAATACCCATCATTGCTATGCGTTATAACGCCGGACCACACGGCTTTAACTATCCAAGATCAACCCGAATTGTTCTGGTTCATCAAAGATTTAACGCCGTTTCCAATTGAACTAACAATTATCGAGACCCAGGCAATATCACCGCTGCTGGAGACTCGCATTGCCCCACCAGCGCAACCGGGTATTCAATCCATTCGATTATCCGACATGGGAATACATCTTAAAAAAGATATTGAATATCAATGGTTTATCGCCATTGTGCCTGATCCTAAGCGCCGATCGAAAGATGTGCTCGCATGGGGGGCTGTGAGGTATATGGAGATTTCCGATGCCTTGAAAACAAAATTGCAGCAATTTGATAAGGTCACGGCCATCGATATCTATGCATCGGCAGGGATATGGTATGATGCCTTTTCAGAGCTCTCGGAATCGATTAAAACCTCAGAAAATGATACTGATTTAAAAATAATTCGCAATGCGTTGCTGGAACAGATAGGGCTTTTGGACATCACAAAATATGAAAAAATTAGTAGTAACTAAATAAATTACTTAGTGTGGCGTGAATTTTTTTGAGGAATAAAACAGATTCTATTTTAAACCTAATTTAAGAATGGCTAGAGTCGTTTGACCGGTCCGGCGGCCACCAGATAGAGCAAACACGATTCTTGGTTTAAACCTAAAATATCGCGGGCTTCACCATCGTACAACGCACCGATGCCGCAACTGCCCAAGCCCAAGGCGGTGGCACCCAAATATATGCTTTGTCCCAAGCGACCGGCAGTTAGCATGGCATAACGATAGCCCCGGGCACCCCACATTTGATCAATCTTTTCCAGATTGGTCATAAAAAGAAAATGCAGCGCTGCATTGCTGAGCCACTCCTGATTCAGACAAGCAGCTGTCATGGGACTGATAAAAGTGCCTTTCCCAATCAAACCGTAGCGCTTCTTGACAGGATCCAACAAATAAAATCCGGAAGTGACCTTTTCAATATCCCCCGCTAAATAACCTACCGTAATGGCATCATGGTATGGCGTTGCGGCCTGCGCATCCTGGCTCATGGTTTTACATAATAGATCCAACATCTTGTAAAACCGCTGATATGAGGACTGTGTCGCAATGTAGTTGCGCTTTGAGCGACGCTGCACCATCGCCTGGGGAAACGCTAGTTCATTCTCTCCTGAGTCGTCGGGTTCAAGCGTAAACCATTGGGGACTGCTGAGACCCAAATGTTTTCTTAATTCAAGGTAACGTTTTTGGGGCTCAACCACCGTGCCGCACACCGTCTGCATCTGCTGAATTTCTTCATAAACAATTTCATGTGGTGCCATTTGACAGGCCGCCATCATTTCTCTAGAAAGCGGCGCTATATTTTGGGGATGGGAAGTCTCAAACGATCTGTGCGCGTACACCTGAATCGCTACCAGGCACGCCTCCTGACGGGGATCGAATCCCAGTAAATGATTGGCCTTGTCATCGTCAAAATCGTAGTGGTAAGAATAGTTCAAACCAAGTGATCTAAGCGCCAATATAACATTTTCCAGCAGATGACCGGCATCCAGCAGCACATAACGCAGCGCACGTTTTCGATACTTCCAGGCGCTTCGAAAGAAAATACCGGAAATAAACAGAGAAGCACTGCAATGGGGTGAGCCAGGGGGAATGATTATGTCAGCGACATCTTGCTCAAATTGCCCTTCGCGCAGTGGCGCTAACGCAAAATCGCCAATATTGTAATGATAGATTCCTGGGGGAAGATCCTCGATATGGTGAGCGCCCACATATAGCTCCGCCGGGTACAGGGCGCCTGCTGAAGCGGCGCTGCGATAATAAAAAACCTGTCTGCCGTGGCGGCTTTGGGCGGTGAAACTGTAAGCAACCGATAGTATTTGGGCCAGGTGCTGCAAATGTAATGGTGAGGGGGATGGCTTATCAGAAGGCTTACCGGCAATATCCCACAGGGATACCTCAGGCACCGCTGATGGTTCCGGCAAAGAAATAGGATTGATATCCGGATAAGTTTTGTAAAGCGTGGGTTGATTGCCCCAATCCATGTAGCCGCCTTGCATATCAAAACGGTCGTAGCTGGTCTCATTATGATACTGTCGCGCGCTTGATACCATTGGTCTGCACCTCGGTTAAATCAATTTTGTCGGATGATAGATAATATCATAAGCTTTAGAGTTTAGCATTGCAAACACTGGCGATAATGACCAATTAGAACTATGACCAAACTATGCACAAATACTATGAATGATGGATGACCAAGCGTTTCGACAACTGCTAAAGCACCTCAACCTCTCCTGGAAAGGTTATCGCAGGGTGCGTAAGGGGGTTAAAAAAAGAATCCGGCGTCATATGCAAACATTAAAGTGTCGGGAGATGTCAGTTTATTTGGCAGAACTGGACCGGAGCCGCGAAGTACGCGAAACATGTGACGATTTAATGCGGGTCACCATCAGCCGTTTTTTGCGTGACCAAAAATTCTGGCAAACCCTGGAAAATGAATTACTGCCAAATCTCATCCAGCACTATCCCGATGAAATTGAGGTGTGGTCAGCTGGATGTGCCAACGGCGAAGAAGTATATAGTCTCAAAATCGTCTGGGAGCACTTAAAGAAAAAGATTCCCGATTTGCCTAAATTACAAATTTGCGCCACCGACGCCAAGACAGTTTGTCTTGCAAGAGCAAGAGAGGGTATATATCCAAGAAGAAGCCTGCGCAATGTCAATGACGATGATCTTCGATTATTTTTTACACCTCATAATAAGCAGTTTGCCGTCAAAAAATCTCTCAAACAATCAATCAAATGGCGGGTACATGAACTGCTCGTTGATTTGCCACCATCGACATTTAATGTCATTTTTTTACGTAACCACCTCTTGACGTATTACCAAGATCCTCTCAAGATACCGGTCTTTGAAAAAATCATTAATGCGCTGCAGCCCGCAGGAATTTTAATCATAGGGGCGCATGAAAAGCTTCCGCTCCGTACCGCTGACCTCATGCCGGTTGCTGCCCATTCATTTGTTTTCATCAAACGCGGCCGCCTTTAGCGACAATAAAAAGAATTATTAAAAATTCTCTTCGGCTGCTTTAAAATTTCACTTGGGGTGCTTCTTTTTCAGCCTCCGGAATCTCATAATAGGCGGCCGGGGAAACCCCGGCAAACATGGCGTAAAATCGTCCCATCAAGGTTCGAATAAAAGTATTTAGATCTTGCACAGCATCGTTGTAACGTTTGCGCTCCACGGCAATCCGGTTTTCGGTGCCCTCGAGGCTGTCCTGCAATTTTAAAAAATTCTGATTGGCCTTTAACACCGGATAGCGTTCCACCAGCAGCAGCAATCGCGACAGCGCGCCTTCCAGTCGATTGGCGTTTTCCACTTGATCTTTGACGCCCTGGGCCTGGAAATACTTGGTGCGTGCTTCAGCGATATTTTCAAATATCTCTTTTTCCTGTTTGGCATAGCCCTTAACTGTCTCCACCAGATTCGGAATTAAATCATAGCGGCGCTTTAACTGGTTTTCCACTTGGGCCCACTTGCCCTTCACATTTTCATCCATGGTTACAACCCGATTGTAGCCGGCAACAATTTTTCCGATTAACAGCAAAAATATTAAAACAAATACGCCTAAAATGATCAGAATGGTTTTTGTGCCTTGTGACATACAGCCTCCTGATATGGTTTTTGCTATTCTATTGCATGGGGTCTACTAAAATTGTGCAACTTCTGAAGTAATAGGATCTAAAAGTATTCTTTCAACCCGTAATTTTATCATTTCTGATTTGAATTTGCCTTTAGCAAACCCTATCGTTGCAAAAGTCGAAGGGCTTCAGATCCAAGGTGCAGGGGGTGACGCCGTAGTATATCTACTGCGAACCCGCGGCAACGCAGCCGCTGAAATTCTGCGGCTTTCCTCAATTGAAAAAAACATGCCAAAATCGACACGATCCTTTGGATGCCACAAGGACTGACAACCAATCAACATCATCATGGCATTGATATCTGATAATATCCCAATCATTTTCATACTCTTTGGCATGTTTTATATGCAACGTTAGGGTAAGCCTACCAGCCGCCCGAAGCACCACCGCCGCCGAAGCCGCCTCCGCCGCCGCCGCCGAAACTGCCAAAACCACCGCCACCGAAACCACCGCCGCCACCCCAATGGCCACGTCGTCCGCCCATGGAAGACATGAAAAACAGCAGCAAAAAGAGCCTCGGATTGCGGATGAAAAGACCAAATATGACGAGTAGCACTAGCAGAGAAAAGATGGTTCCGCCCAGTCCCACCGATTCCTTGGTCCTTCGTTCATCCGTTGTACCCCTAATGCGCGGCATACCGGATATGGTCACGCTGGAATCTTCGGCAATGATGTTGGCAATGACCAACCCTGCTGTATAGATACCGTTTGAATAGTCGCCTTTTTTAAAGAAGGGAACCAGGTAATGGCGTCCAATGCTGCCCACCAAGCTATCGGGCAGTATCGCCTCTAAGCCGTAGCCAACTTCAATACGATATCGGCGATCCTTAAGGGCTACCAGTAGCAGCACGCCATTATCTTTTCCCTTTTGACCCAGTTGCCACTGATCATGCGCGACTCGAATGGCCAATTCTTCAATCGGCTCGCTTTCCAGACTCTGGATGGTCAAAATTACAAATTGCGCCGTCGTTTTTTGCTCCAGCTCTTGAAGATAGCCGTTGATCTGTTGTTCAACACGGGCTTCTATAATGCCGGCCAGATCCACCACATAAGCGCTCGGTTGCCGCGGCAGTTCGACGGCCTGGCTCGCAGCGTATACAAGCAAAATAAGTATGGGGATCGCTAGTTTAAGACTGCGCCGCAAAATCATTCACGATGTCTCCCAATATATCTGTCGCCCTGTAAAAGCTTTCAAAAATAATGATAAGACGTTCTATCGACAATCCGGCCCGCTGCTTTTTTGCGGTTAAAACCTCTTGGAAAACTGCGGTCTCAATGCGGGTTTCTGCCTGCAGTGCCGTCAGCACATCCGCGTTAGCGAGTGGCGGTGCTTTTCCCAATAACAGCAAAACACCTCTAAAAAGTGGAATATAGCCGTTGATCACATTATAAAAATTTTCCGAAAGGACCTGGCGGTTTCCTGCCGCTGATAGGTAACTCTGTCTCAAACCGGTCAGGCGTACTTTGATCTCACGTTCACACTGATGCCGCAAATCAGAAATATCAATGGCAAGATCCCGAAAAAAATCTTCGCCAAATATCGTTGCATGCATTAATTTGATATTTAAAAATTCCAGGGGAAATACATCAAGTGACGACTGGATATATTCAGGCGTCATTATCAGCGGAGCCGCCAACTTTCTTTTACCGTATTTTTTGCCCAGCGGGGCCAGATATTCCAGAAACTTTAAATCCATTTCATGCAAAACACAGATCGAATTGATATCCGAATGCTTGGGGTCATAATCCGGCGTAAGGGCGCTGCCGGTGATGTGAATCGAATGGATGCGATTCTGATAGTCTGCTAAAATTTCTTGCATGAATGGATCGAACTTGTCTTTGATTTCATTGCGTAAAAGAGATTCCATTGACATCGTCTCCTATTTCTAAAAGCTTAATTGCAATGGATTTACAAAACAGATCAGCAGTAGTAGTAATTGCCGTTTATATGTTTGTTGGTAACCAATAGACGAATTTTTTATTTTAGATTATTATGGTACCTATCTTTGACATGCAAGGAGATAATCGTTAGCTATTAGCTTTGATGACTATTAATGGTTGACAAAACAACTTAAAGCATGCGTTTTTCAGCATCGCAATAAACATATCTTCAAGACCACCATCAAAAAACCATGAAAAAAGTCCTTTTTCTGATCAACCCAATTACCCCGATGCTGCTGCTTGCCATTGTTTGCGGATGCACTGTATCAGGGACAGCGCCGCCGGCCCCCATCTCGCCCCAAAAGCCGCCCATCCGCGTCAGCCAATTGCAATTTTCCGTTCAAGTGGGCGCCTTTGCCAATTTAAATAATGCTGTGCGCCTCATGGAGAAATTACGGCAGGCGGGTTTGGACGCATTTTATTTTAAACACGAATCCGGGCTTTATAAAGTTCGCTTTGGCAATTACCGGACGTACGGCAACGCCCGGAACAGCGGGAAAAAGTGGCAGACCGCCGGATTTTATGAAGACTTTTTTATTATTTTACCCCAGGATTATGCTGTCGCCAAAGCCGTCACCTATGGTTCGCCCTACCTGCGCGATGAAATCATCAAAACCGCTAAACGCTTTATCGGCACGCCTTACCGCTGGGGGGGTACATCCGTAAGAACCGGATTTGATTGTAGCGGTTTGACCATGACCGTTTACCGTTTAAACGGACTGAATTTAAAAAGAACGTCTCGCAATCAATTCAACACCGGCAAATATGTTTCACGTAAAAACCTGCAGAGGGGCGATCTGGTTTTTTTTGCAACGCGGGGTGGGCGTCGGGTTTCCCACGTGGGCATCTACATCGGCCGCAATCAATTTATCCACGCCCCTCGGGCCGGCAAGAGGGTGCAAATCGAAAGGTTATCCAATACTTACTATAGCCGGCGATATATGGGAGCACGTACCTATATCTAAAGGACTTTCGTTATGGTTGAAAAATAAGGGCAAGAAGATAAAATCTAAAATGGCCCTGCGGATGATATCTTTCTGCAGGGCCGTTTTATATTGAAAGGTCAATAGAATAAGATTTGGGTTTTACCAACTCGTATGATTCGCCGTTTAGCGTTTCCTTCTCACAAAATAAATGATTAGCAAAATGACAACCACCCCAATAACGGCTGTTCCAAAAACCTCCACATTCGCAGCCAGCAACATCGCTCGCCCGATCAGCTTTTGATGCTCAGCATCGGTCTTGGGCACCAGATTTAGGGTGCTGCCTACTTTACTCAAGATCCGATAGGCCAAGGTTCCGGTGGGAATCTCTTTGTGACAGGAAATACAGACCCCGATACGCTCCATATGGTCGCGCATATCCTTGGTCAGGGGTGACGATAACGGCCAATGTTGCCCCACTGTCTGGACCTGTTTATCTTCGCGCGTTACCACCTGATCCAAATCCATCGGCAAATCAGGAATCGGGCTGATCTGATACTGGGCGGTTTTGGTCACCAATTCGCCTTTTTCGTTCATGATATCGACGTAGATGCCTTCGGTGTAACCACGCAAATAGCGCCCATCATGGGTGCCGTAACCCAACGCTTTAGCCGATGCGTGGCATGATACGCATTCACGCGCTTTGCGGTCGGTGGTATGCGGTGCCGCGGGGGCCATATCGATTCCTCTTTGGCCCTCAGGGCCGCCACCTTCTGTATTGGGCGGGGTGCGCCAAATTTGGTTATTTACCAATACGGTACCGTCCGGCGCGATAACGGTTGTAATCTGCTGGCACCCCGGAATGATGGGGCTCACACGGCCTTCACCATTGATGCCTAACACCGGATCCTCCCATCGCAGATAAGTGCGATTTTCGGAAGTTTTGCCGTAGGCAACCCCCGGAGCTACCGGTGGTTTTACGCCGCGCAAAGATTCGGCCGTATGGCCATTGGGAAAGTGCGTATTTCCGGCAGCGACCCAGTCTGTGGCCGTTTTACCACCGGAGAAATTAACATTGACATGACACCCGTAGCATTGGGGTGCCCAAGCGGAATGACACCCATAGCATTCAATTTTTTCGGTATGCTGTGGTGCTTGAATCTTAGCTGCGATCGCCTTGTCGGGACTTTGCCACTTGCCGGATACGGCTAACGATTTTAAGGTGGGTACCTCAAAGTCAAGGCCGGAGGCGGAATGCACAACCACCTTTTCACCTTCGCGCACGACGTTGCCAAAAGGATTACCCCGGGCCGTTAACAGATAGCCGTCTTTGGCGTCATAGACCGTACTAAATTGCTTCTGGCTAGCCAGCAAATCGGTGGCCAAGCCTCTGGGTTTGTTAGCATCGATTTTCTGACCGAACTCATCTCCCCATCCAATCGGCAATTCCCAGGGATATTTCGCGGCCGTGCCGTGACAATCGGAACACTCGATTTCCACATTGGCCAATAGCGTTCCGGTTATGTTACCATTGCCGTGCATGGAGGTGGAGGCATGGCAATCCTGGCAAAGCAATCCACCTTCGGGGTTGCCCTCACGGGATTTAATTCGGTGATGAACATCGTCTTTGATAAATTGATAGAATTTAGTGTGCAGCTTGGGTTGCTTTTTCCCATCAGCCGTGTAGGGCGATCCGTAGGGAAACTCCATGAGACCTTGAAAGGATACGCCGATACGCTTGCCCCTGTTATGACAGGAGACGCAGGTTTCATGGGGAATTCCGGAATAGACCTTATTGTTGGCCACCACTTTGGTCTTGCGCGTTGACTGAATGGAATGCACCATGGAATGACCCGATTCGTCACGTTTGACGGTTTTATCACCACCCTCATAAAGCCCAGCGTTATTGTAGGGTATGTGGCAGGCGGCACAACCCATCCCGCGAAAATCGCCACGCCGATTGCGGCCTTTAACACCAACATGACAACGCTGACAATCGGTTCGCAGATACGTATAAATAGCCTCAGCGGGATTGTCTTTCAGGCGCTCCACATCGGTTTGGGGAACTTGGTCAAGCTTTTTGGGAAAATTATTCGGAAAGGCTTTCATCAGCGCCTGGGTGTAGTCCTTGTACTGCTGGGTGCCGAAAACCGGCTCCGGACCATCGGGATCATCGATAGTGTAGTTTCCGTAACGCACCTCATACCCGGTAGAAACCGGTCCCCATCCCCACAGTGCCCCATTAATCTTGCCGGCCTCCGTCTGCATAATGGATCGATATTGGGCATACGTATATTGCTTATGGCATTGACCACAAATCTTTTCGTTTACCCACACGGAAGAAGAATGCAGCACAAATGTATCCAGTGTGCCGCCAGCCGGCGCTCCGCTGTGGGCTTTCTGCGCATCTTTTTCTTCGCTGGGATCACCGCCATGACAGACAACACACCCGTTGGGATCTCCAAGCTGGGCACCCTTGGCATAAATCTGTTTGGCCATGTCTGAATCGTGGGCACGAATCGGTTCAATGCCCATGTGGCACTTGCCTGGCGCCAAACATCCGGTGTTGGGCGCCGGATATCCTGCCGGGTCCATTTCCGGTAGAGGGAATTGAGCTCTTAGCGGGGACGCCAAGCAAATGATCAGTAAACTGGAAAAAAATAAGAAAGGAATTATTCGACGAAACCTTCCCAAGATTCTACGCATGCGCCACCTCCTTAAGTGCTACGCAATTAAATCCAGTCAAACGGTTTCAAATCGAGTGGAGCTTTAACTAGCTGTGTGGAAAACAGTGGCTATTACTTCTATTGCAGAAAAAGGAGAATTTGAAAAAGAGACAACAAAACCAGGCTGCCACCGTCCGTCGTTTGTGTCAAACTTGAGCTAGATTGTCAAGATACAAATTGTGTCGATTTTCAGCGGAAAAGGTTCCGTAATTTTGAGATTCTAAACGTTTAGTCGGTCTGATTTTAGAGTGTAGGCGATCAACATACCCGCAACAAAACCGGCGGCCAAATTGCTGGCCAGGGTAATTCCCAACATCACCAGAACCACAAACAAATCTTTGCGGGTCCGCATATCTTGCATGGTCAATGCCAGCTGGCTTCCAGCAAACAGCAGCAGCACTCCGAGCACAGACATGGGAATCAGGTTCATTAGAGCCAGGGAGTGGCTGCCCAAAAACAACGCCAGTACCAAGAACAGTGTGCCAATCATCATGTTTGAACCCGCTGTGCGCGCGCCGAACCGATAATGCGCTGCCAGCCCGCCGGCCCCATGACACAGCGGCATGCCACCCACCAAAGCACAGAATATATTTATCAAGCCCATACTGATGCAAAGGGCCTGCGGTGTGACTTTTTTAGAATCAGTTCCAAAATATTCATTGGACAGATCGGCATTGGCAATGACGGCATTGCCCAGGGTCATGGGAATTTGCGGCAGCACTAAAACCAACAGTGCAAAGGAAACATCCGCTGCCGAAGGCATGCCGAAGGGCATCCACGCCGGCCAATATAGGCCCCAAGATAAACGGTCGAATCCCTGGTGGTTGCCTAAAACAACGCCGATGCATATACCCAGGATGATGATAATGAGACCGGCGGGAAACCGCCGGTTGTCCAATAGCCAGAATGTGATGATGCCACCAAGCACGCCTATGATAAGTCCCAGCGGCAGCGGGCCTAAATTTTGAAGGCTAAGATACGGTTCGGCCATACCCTGCAACGCCTGAAACTTCGAGGTGCCCAGCATAAATTTCACGCCCTGGCTCATCAGCAAAGCGCCGGTGGATACTTGCACCCCGCGGACCACTGATTTAGGGGTGTATTTCCCTAACAGCGTAATGGCGCCCGTAGCACCAATTACTAGTAAAACCAGGGCAATCAGGAAACTGGCGGCGGTGATTTGAGAAGCTGTTACCGCGGTGGCAACGGCGTATGCGCCGATGACTTTCATGGGTTGCACGGAAACGGTTATACCGAAGTAAACACCTGAGAAGATATAGAAGAGCCCCACAGCTAAAAACAGACCAGCTGGGTTTAAGCCGTTAATAATGATCATGCCAACTGCTAAGGGCAGCAATGTGCCCAGATCACCCAAGGAGCCGGCCAGTTCCAGTCGATTAAATCTAAATCTTTTGCTCAAGACATTGCCCAAATAGTTTGGAAACCGAGGCGTGCCGCATCTATTGTTTCCGCCTGTCGTTAATCGGTTCGAGATAGTTCGTCATATTTATGCATTCCTTATATCGCCAGGGACTCGATCATCCCCGCAAAACAGATACCATACAACGCTA
The DNA here is from genome assembly GCA_030066785.1 of Desulfobacterales bacterium. Taxonomy (GTDB): domain Bacteria; phylum Desulfobacterota; class Desulfobacteria; order Desulfobacterales; family JASJAZ01; genus JASJAZ01. The sequence continues at coordinate 11,650 of JASJAZ010000132.1, forward strand.
AACAAGGCACGTATAAATGTTTCTACTAAGGCCTTTAATATCAATCTGCTAATACCAGAAGTTTTAGCTTTGTAATCCATAAAAGGATTGCTTTTCTGTATTTAGCAAGGTTAATAAACTTCTTCGGCTTTGCCGGCGTAAATTACCAATAAACAATCTATGTGCACAAGGACATACGGCTATGGCCAGACATCTTCGGGAAAATGCAAATCTTTATCAACTCATCACCGAAATGTATGAAGAAAAAATACCCTTTAACCGTATGCTAGGTTTTCAAATCGAAGCACTACAATCGGATCGCGTCTGTACCCGGTTTGACATGCAGGGCAAACTCATCGGCAATTACATTAAAGAAACACTGCATGGTGGTGTTATTTCCGCAGTGCTGGATGCCACCGGAGGCCTCAATGCATCGATCCATCTACTTGAAAAGCTGCAAAATGCCCCGATGGAAGAAATCAAAAAAGGGTTGGCGCGAATCGGAACCATCGACTTGCGGGTGGATTATTTACGACCAGGTCGCGGGCACTATTTTTTGGCGGCGGCCTCCATCATGCGCGCTGGACGCAAAGTCGCTGTGACGCGCATGGAGCTGCACAATGATCAGGAAATTCTTATTGCCGTGGGAACCGGCACATATATTATCGGATAATGGGAAGATGGCTTAAAATTTTGTGGCTTGGGGCTAATGCACAGCCTGAAGGGTTCAATTAGATCCATTGCGATTCCGCCCTTGGGCTATTTCCAAAGGTGTACGCTCTAACTTAGGGTTGCCCAACATAAAAGGCACCTTAAAGCTTACCCGGCGGTAAGTTTGAGCTAAGGTAGGTTCTCGCCTTCGGATTCTTTGTAAAAAGCTTATGGTATCAATCGCGCAAACCGCTGCCATACAAAAGCTTATGCATGAGTGCATGCCTGCCGGACATCGCCGACAACAAACACTGATTCTTTCCTTCAGTTGCATCAGTTGACCGCTCTTTAGACGGTTTGGCACACCCGATGGGTGGTTCCTCATTCAAATCTAT
>JASJAZ010000133.1 GCA_030066785.1 Desulfobacterales bacterium
AAGAACTTCCAGCAAGCCTCAGTTATGCTTGTTGCTTGACACGCCAAACCGCCTTCTCTATAGTTTCAGCATCACCTCAATTCGTGCCGTCGAGCACGGTCTTTTATTTACCTGAACCTTTAGCCTTTAGGAGTCTGTGTCATGGGATTGTATGATTTTACCTTTTATGACCTGATTAATCGCAATGCCGCCATCTATCGATCTCATCCCGCCTGGTATGAAGCTGATGATGGCCGTGAACTCAATTTTGGCCAAGTGAAAGAACACGTCGATCGAGTGGCCAATGGTCTTAGAAAGCTTGGCCTTAAAAAAGGGCAGCGCCTTGCCGTTCTGGGCAAAAACAGTTTGGAATATTTCATACTTTATGGCGCCGCGGCCGCGCTGGGGTGTATTTTACTGCCCATCAACTGGCGCCTTTCCGCCGATGAGGTCGCCCATAATCTAAACGATTGCGAACCCAAAATTCTTTTTATGGATCCAGAATTTCAAGACCTCATTGATGGCATTCAGGATCAACTCGAATCCATCAAGACTTATGTTCATCTCAAGACAAACGGTGATCATCAGATGGAATTCAGCGCTTTGCTGAACAACCCACCCGTTTTTGAACCCACCGCCGTTGCCAACGATGATGGCTTTGTCATCATCCATACAGCTGCGGTGGCCGGTCGCCCGCGGGGGGCGCTGTTGAGCCATTCGAATGTGTTGTGTGCCAATATGCATCTAAATTACCTATTCCACCTTACCGGTGAGGATGTGCATCTGAATTTGCTGCCGCTTTTTCATGTGGGCGGCCTTTTTATGGCCACCAATGCATTTCATGCCGGTGCGCTCAACATTAACATGCCTAAATTTGATGCGGGAAAAGCGGTGGATCTCATCCAAGCCAAAAAGGTAACGCTTTTATTCGATTTTGCGCCGATTTTAGGATCGATTATGGAAGCTTCCGAAAAATCAGATAAAAACATACAAAGTCTGCAGGCGGTGCTGGGACTCGAAGCCCCGGAAACCATAGAAAAGTACCAGAAGTTAACCGGCGGCACTTTTTTCTGTATGTACGGCCAAACCGAAACTTCTTGCCTGGCCACTTTGGGGACCTATAATGATCGCCCGGGATCCGCCGGCAAACCGATCCAGTTGGCTGAAGTCCGTTTGGTCGATGATTATGACCGTCCGGTACCCGTTGGTCAGGTGGGTGAAATCACAATGAAAGGACCAATGGTGTTCAAAGGTTATTGGAACTTACCGGAGGATAATAAGGATACCTTTCGGGGCGGCTGGCATCACACGGGTGATTTGGGACGCTTTGATGAAGACGGGTATCTTTGGTATGCCGGCCGTAAAGCCGAGAAGGAACTGATCAAACCGGGCGGTGAGAATGTATATCCGGCGGAAGTCGAAAAAACGATTCTGGAACATCCGGATGTTTCCGAAACAATTGTTTTTGGCGTTCCTGATCCAAAATGGAAGGAAGGCATCAAAGCCGTCTGCGTGCGGGCAAGCGGGTCCAACCTCACCGCGGAGGCCTTAATTGAATTTGTGGCCCAACGCATCGCACGCTACAAAAAACCTCACATTGTGGAATTTGTTGAAACCCTTCCCAAGACCCCCGACGGACTCATTGATCGGGTGGCCGTCAAACAAAAATATGGTGACGCGCATTAGAAGCCCCGTGCGGTTTCATGGTTGCGGAAATGAAAGCCTGACGAACCTAATAACTGGAGACCGATTTTATGAATGTTACATTTTACGGTGCCGCCCGGGAAGTCACAGGCTCCATGCATTTAATTTCAACGGGAAATGACAACTTCCTACTGGATTGCGGAATGTTTCAGGGACGCCGGCAGGAAAGTGCTCAACGTAACCGCGTCCTGCCGTTTGATCCTCGGATTCTAACCAATGTGATTTTATCCCATGCGCACATCGATCACTCTGGCCGGCTGCCCATGCTGGTCAACGGCCACTTCAATGGCCGTATCATTTGTACCCGGGCCACTGCCGCCGCTTGTGAATACTTGCTGTTAGATAGCGCCAAAATCCAGGAATCCGATGCGCAATATCTCAACTACAAAACAGCGCGGTCCTTCTTATACCGTCTTAAAAAATCACCACGGGCGCAAAATGTTTCCAAGGCGACAAAAAACAAGATCAAAAAACAGCTGAAAATTGATGGCCACAAATTAAATACCGAAGCCATCAACGACGTTCTTAGCACCCACCGACTGGAAACCATCCAGCCTCTGTACACCACGGCGCAGGCCGAAGAAGCCCTTGCCTCTTTCGATGGCAATCCTTACCGACATCCGGTAACCATCGGGCGCGATACGACCTGCACGCTTTATGATGCCGGTCATATTTTAGGATCGGCGGTTGCCGTTATACAGGCCGCCGATAACGGCCGCACGTTTACGATTGCCTACACCGGCGATGTCGGCCGCTTTGATACGCCAATTCTCAAAAATCCGACGATGAACTTCGGCGACAACGGCCTAGAACTGGATTTACTGATTATTGAAAGTACCTATGGCAATCGCGACCACGATCCGGTTGAGGACAAAAAAACTCGATTGAAACAGGTTCTGATGGATACATTCAGCCGTGGCGGTTCCGTGTTAATCCCCTCATTTGCCTACGGCCGCACCCAGGAACTGATTTATGTGCTGCATGAGCTTTACAATGAAGGCGATGTCCAACGCGTGCCGATATATGTCGACAGCCCGCTGGCGACCAAATTAACCCGGGTTTTCGGCGAACACCCGGAAGTCTATGACCAGGAAACCCATGCCGATTTTCTTCAAAAGGGACAGAATCCATTTGCCTTTGAGCAGGTGCATTTCACCGAGTCAGTGCAGGAATCCATGTCAATTATGCGTGAAAATAAATCGCACATTGTAATTTCGGCATCCGGTATGTGTGAGGCCGGCCGTATCTTGCATCACCTGCGCCATAAAATCCACAGCCCCAAACACACGATTCTTATCGTCGGCTATATGGCGCAACACACCCTCGGACGACGCATATTGGAACTTGGCCGCGCGTATGCGAAGGCGGGCCGCAGCGGCCCGTCGCCAATGGTCAAATTTTTTAACAAAGAATATCCGCTTAAAGCCCATGTGGTCCGTTTGGGTGGATTTAGCGCCCATGCCGATAAAAATGAGTTGACGCGCTTTATTCAGCAATCAAATTTGCGGATTAAAAAAGTGGCGGTCGTGCACGGAGAGGAAGATCAAACCCTGGCCTTTGCTGATCACCTGCGTCAATCGGGACTGGACGTATTTGTTCCCAAAACAGGGGAAAGGCTGCATCTTAAGTAGTATCATTGCAATGGGAATGGATAGCGATGCGCCAGTGTGCTAGCAATTAAAAATAGGAAAACTTACTAATTAAGCAATTTTTTTCACAAAACCGCCTGTTCTCAAGATTCCGGCAGGTCTGCGCGCGAGAAGAATAGGACTGATAATTCACTGTAATCAAACGATATTTTTCGTTTTGAGCATTTAATTGCATAGTTTTTGCTAATGAAAAATTAGGTTACGATTTTTCCAGCAACAACCCTAAGCAGTCAACCGAACGAATCCACTAGCAGGGAGGTTAATGATGGTGCCGATCGATCGCGCTTTTTCTGACAGAAGATCCGGCAAAGAGCGCCGTAAAAGACTAACACTGCACAAAATCAGATATCGGGGCAAGGAACGGCGACGCTTTGGTGAAAGACGCCTGCGGCTGGAGCGAAGAAATGGTTGGGTACGCGTCAGCCGTTGGGCTAGTGCTTCGCTTTCAGATCTTAAAATCGCTAAATTCTTAAAGCCCTAAATTTGTACCATCGCCAACACACCTGAAACCCTTCCAGCGTCTGCATCGCTAGTTTATCCCACAGCACTTGTGTTGCGACCATATTAATAAACCTCATCCCCGTTAAAAAGAATTCACATTCAACCGGTAACTGCTTGGCATCCGTTCTCACGCCAAATTGGTTACAGACTCAGAATATCAGTTTCAATCCCCTGCCATGCATCGGTCTCAAAACGCCGTTGGATCAGACCCTTTGATTGAATTTATGGTTTATGGCCGATGTGCCGATAACCTCTTTACGATATTATCAATCTAAGATCATAGGTAGTAGCTGCATCTAAGGTCGACAGCCGATGTCAATAGGTCTCGTGGGACTAATGGTATGAAAAATTTAAGGCACAATCTGACCTTTAAGGCCATTGTACTGGTTATTATAACCCAGATTGGGGTGTTGAGTATCATCGGGATGGTGTATGATCGCCAATTAGCAGCCCAAATGAATCGACTTGTTAAAAACCAAATCCTTTTGCCCGCAAATCTCATCAATGACGGTGTTCTAAAACCCCGTTTGGTTTCAAATGCCCACAGCAAGCATCAATTGGTTAACGACGAATTGCGTGAGCCCATGCGCCAATTATTCATTGCGGGTTCACTGGTTGCCCTGGCCGCATCAATCATCATCATCATTGCCGCATTTAAGCTGACCGTATCCAAACGTATTGCCGCCACTTTGAAAACCCTTAAAAAAGTAGCAAACAACGATCTTAACAGCCGTGTAGCGGATCCCATTTCAACCGACGAAATCGGCAATCTGCAAAAAGGCTTCAATTCGATGGTTGATGAACTGCAGCGCAGTATCCACAATCTGGAAGCCGAAGTATCGGAAAGGAAGCGCACCGAAGATGCATTGCGCGTCAGCGAGGAACGCTACCGGGGTCTTTTCGAAAATGCACCAGTTTCACTGTGGGTAGAAGATTTATCGCAAGTCAAAGCTTACACCGACAAACTGCGTCGCAACGGCGTGATCGATTTCAAACAACACTTCGAATATCATCCCGAAGAAATTACCAAATGTATGTCCATGATTAAGGTTCTGGATATTAATAAAAGATCATTGGAATTGTACCAATCTGACAGCAAAAAAGACCTATTATGGAATATCGATAAAATCCTTCCGGATGAAATGTTGTCATCGTTCAGCGAAATGTTCATCGCCATTGCCAATAATGAAGTCCAAGGTGAACTGGAAATTACCAACCGAACTTTGGCGGATGACCTGTTACATTTGTACTTGCAATGGTTTGTGGCCCCCGGTAGTCGCCAGCGGTATGATCGGATATTTTTGGCCCTGATGGATTTAACCGATCGTATTAAAGTGGAACGAGAAAAAATCCAATTAGAAGAGCAATTGTTGCAGGCGCAGAAGATGGAATCTATTGGAACACTGGCGGGGGGGATTTCCCATGACTTCAACAATATTTTACAGGCGATATCGGGCTATAGCCAATTACTCCTGTTTGATAAGCGTGTCGACGATTCCGATTATAAATCCCTCAATGAAATCAACAACGCCGCCCTTAAAGCGTCCGAACTCACTCAACAGTTGTTAACATTCAGTCGCAAGGTAAAAAGCAATTTAAAGCCCACCAATCTGAATAATGAAATTCGCGCCATCAAGGATATCCTGGAAAGAACCATTCCCAAAATGGTGCACATCCAATTGCATTTAAACAAAGATATCCAGCGTATTAATGCGGACGAAAACCAAATTGAACAAATCCTAATGAATCTTGGCATTAACGCCAGTCAGGCCATGCCTGAAGGCGGCCGTTTAATTTTTGAAACCGCCAGCGTTAAATTAGACGATGAATACTGCCGCGGGCATTTAGGGGCCGAACCAGGCGATTTTGTTTTAGTGACTGTCTCCGATACCGGCAGTGGCATGGATAAAGAAACTCTGGGGCACATCTTTGAACCGTTTTTCACAACTAAAGAGACCGGCAGCGGTACGGGACTCGGTTTGGCCATGGTGTACGGCATTGTTAAAAACCATGGTGGCTACATCATGTGTTACAGTGAACCTGGTCAAGGTAGCTGTTTTAAAATTTACTTTCCGGCCCTTTCTGCCCTCGATTCGCCCATCAGACAAAAAATAGCATTCGATGCCGATATTCCTTCCGGCAGTGAAACCATTCTAATGGTTGATGACGATGCGGCGCTGCTCAACTTAGGTAAAAACATGCTGGAACGCTTTGCATATACCGTGTTGACGGCTTCCAGCGGCGAGGCTGCGCTGGAAGCGTATCATTTGCGCTGCAAAGAGGTAGCCCTCGTTATTTTGGATTTGAATATGCCGGGCATGGGCGGTCGCCGTTGTTTGCAGGAATTGCTGCAAATCAATCCGGATCTCAAGGTGATCATTGCCAGCGGCTATTCGCCTCACGGAAGTGTGGGTGATACGCTGGCCGAGGGTGCCAAGGGCTTCGTCGGCAAACCTTACCAGCTCAAAGACATATTAATCACGGTGCGAAACACATTAGATGCGAGCTAACCTTCTTCGGAAAGGCTGATTCTTGATCATTTTGCTTCCTTAAAAAACCTAAATCCACCGCTCCCTCTTCTTATCCAAAAGCTATTTCCGCTTGACTTCCGGCCGCGGCCATTTCACAAAGACATAACTGTTGCTTAGAAAGGAGATACCATGCATCGTTTGCCGGAAGACGATTCAACTGTTTACCGCATCATTCAAAAAGAAGAAACACGCCTCAAATCCACTTTAGATTTAATTGCGGCGGAAAACCAACCTTCGCCTGCGGTCATGGAGGCGCAAGGATCGGTGTTTAGCATTAAAGCCGCCGAAGGTTATCCCGGCGCGCGCTACCATGCCGGCTGCGGTCCTGCCGACGAGCTTGAGCAATTGGCCGTAAATCGGGCCAAAACCCTATTTCAAGCCGAGCATGCCAATGTCCAACCCCACAGCGGTGTCACCGCTAATCTCGCGGTCTATTTCAGCGTTTTGGAAATGGGAGACAGAGTTCTGTCCATGAAACTTGCTCACGGCGGGCATCTATCTCACGGAGATCCGGCATCCATTACCAGTCGATGCTTTCAATTTAAACACTACAGTGTTAATCGACACACGGAATGCATCGACTACGATGAAGTCAACGCGCTAGCCCACCAATACCGGCCGCGCATGTTGGTGGTGGGAGCCAGTTCATATTCGCGGCTGATCGATTATGCCCGCATGGCCGCTATTGCCCACAAAGTTTCCGCCTACTTGATGGTGGATATGGCCCACATAGCCGGGTTGGTGGCCGCTAAAGTAATTCCCAGCCCCGTGTCCCACAGTGATTTTATAACCTTTACCACTTATAAAACCCTAATGGGCGGTAGAGGTGGCGTCATTTTATGCCGGGACAAATTTTCCGCGAATTTGGATAAAACTGTTTTTCCCGGCAGCCAGGGTACGCCGTCACTAAATATGGTGGCGGCGAAAGCCGTTTGCTTTAAAAAGGCGTTAGAGGACGAATTTATTCAAATACAACGAAACGTCATTGAAAATGCCAAGACAATGGCAGCTGAACTGCAACAACGCGGCTATCGGATTGTATCAGGCGGCACCGATAACCACCTGGTATTGGTTGACCTGCGCTCCAAAGGCATCAAGGGCCACATCGCCGAAGCAGCGCTGGAGTCAGCGGGAATTATCGTAAACCGCAACCCCATCCCCTATGATCCGGAAAAACCAGGTATTGCCAGCGGCATTCGCCTCGGCAGTCCAGCAGTGACGGCACGCGGTATGGGTCCTGTGGAGATGCGGGAAATTATCGCGTTAGTCGACACAATTCTATCAGATCCCGACAGCCGGCAGGCTTTTAATACGGTGGCCGGCGAAGTGGCCCGTTTATGCCGCCGTTTCCCGATCAAATGAGCAAACCAAAAAGAAATGCAGGGTGGCGCAATGGGGAGACCACCCTGCATCAAGGACGTAGAGTAAACGAAGCAAGCCATTTACCCTCAACGATGGAGGTTACCATCTGCTCATTAAGACGCTTTTAGGCCCGTTTTGTTACAAAAAAATGGAAATCGCGCTTAAATATAAATATTATCGTAGTTGCAGCACGGAGAATCTTTTTAATCTGGCCGCTAAGCACCGATACGAAATCCGTCTATTTGCCGGTCTGCCATTGATCGGACCCCGCCAATTTAACGGCGACATTTGTAAACCACACCCTAAAATCAGGCGTTTTGCCATGATGATCCATTGAAATGAGCAAAGGGCCGATCCGCCGATGATCCTCCCAGGTGGTTATACGGGACGGCTTGGGGGCACCCCCGCGCCGGTAAATCCACTGGATGACTTGATAATTATCCAGCACAAACAGTTCATACACATCACCAGGCGTGTAACCGCCCACGCCCGGATAGCTGACAATCACCCGGCGCGCTTGGCCTGAGCCTATGGGCAGTTCAGCGTCACCCTCATCATCAATTGTCGCTTGGGTATCCCAGGCCAAATGTAATGGAAATAACAGCCAATAACGGTCATTTATAAACCATGCGTCAATTTTTTTAAGATTTGCGGAAAGATCATCAGGATTATCGCGCCGATAGGTAACTGGTTCTGTCTGTTGGCCGCCGGCATGCAGAGTCACACGGTCCACAGCCGGTTCCCACTCCCAGGCCCGTTGAATGAATTTTGATCCGATTTTAACATTGAATGTGTAACGGATCCTTTCGATCCGGTGAAAAGCTTGTACGCCATATGTAGCTGCGATCTGAGAGCCGATGCTTTTGTCTTGGCTATATTGATTTTGCCCAGCGCACCCCACCAGAAAACTCAATACCATCACCCCTGCTGCTAAAAAATGTAATCTCATAATGGTCCCCCGTCGTTTAAGTATGTTTTGTGATAATTTGCCTGCAAAGCCTTAGAAAGCATGCACCATTTTAATCAGCATTTTATTTGCGTTGGTATAAGATAGATCCATTTAATGAAAAGAAAAGAGGAGGATGGATCAGAAAAAACAGGTGTAGCGGCAGGTAAGCATTATGGGTTTAGCAGTAGCTGATACCGCCTTTGCTGCGGTCATAAACCAGGTTACCCTGTTTAACGACTTTTTCCACCGTATTAACACCGATGCGATACGGAATAAAATGATAGGAGGGAAATTCTAAAATAACGAGATCACCCTGCTTGCCGACATCAATGCTGCCGATGACATCAGCGCGATCCAATGCCGCTGCGCCATTGATGGTCAGAGCTGTAATGGCTTCTTCGGTCGTAAGATTCATTTGCAGTGTTGCCAGAGCAAACAACAGGGGCATTGACTCTGAAAAACAGCTGCCCGGGTTCAGGTCAGAGGCCAGGGCAACGGCGCAGCCACAATCAATCATATCCCGTCCCCGGGCATACGGTTCTTTCAGGCTGAAAGCCGTTGCCGGCAAAAGGGTGGCCACAACGCCGGTCTGGGCCAAATTGCTAATACCTTTATCAGAAGCGTGCAGTAAATGATCGGCCGAGGTCGCGTGCATCTCCGCGGCCAATTCGGTGCCGCCCAGGGCAACCATCTCATCAGCATGTATTTTAGGTTTGAGTCCCAATTTGCTTGCGGCCTGCAGCAATCGCTTGGATTGTTCCAAAGAAAAGACATCTTGCTCACAAAAAATGTCGCAAAACTCAGCCAATTGCCGATCGGCAATTTCAGGTAATACGGATTCGATTAAAAAATCGATAAACGCGTCCGCTTTGCCTTGGTATTCTTGGGGAACGGCATGGGCGCCTAAAAAAGTTTTGACGATATCAATATAATGAATACGGTCAAGATCATCCATAACTTCAAGCTGCTTAATTTCCGTGGCCCGATCCAAACCGTAACCGCTCTTGCCTTCTACGGTAGTAACGCCAAAGCCCAGCATGGAATCCAGGCGTTTAATGCCGGTTTCAATGAGTTCCTCTTTCGATGCCTGACGCGTGGCCGCTACCGTATTGATAATACCACCACCGCGGCGCATAATATCCATATAGCTGTCGCCGCGCAGGCGCCAGGCAAATTCCTGTTCACGATAGCCGCCAAAAACAAAATGCGTGTGCGAATCGACAAATCCGGGCAGTACGGTATGACCTTGGGCTTCAATAATATCAAAGCCGTTTGCTTTGAGACTGGCTACATCCATGTCTGCCAATAGTTCCTTTGACGAACCCACCGCTGATATCTGGCCTTCTTCAATTAAAACCGCACCATTTTCAATCAGATGCAGATCCGACATTGCCCGACCCTGTTTGGCCTTAAAGCCACTGCAAGTAACCACTTGCGAAGCATTTTTAATCAGCATATTGCCGTTCATGTCATCCTGCCTTACTTAAAGTGGTCTGCACCGAGGCTGCGTTTGGAAGCGTCATCATCACAATCGAACCTTCCTTGATTAGATAATTAGGTCGTCTTTGCAGCATTTACAATACTCCGGATATCATTTAGGTGGATATCGACATGTTCATAGGCCCAGTGGATGAAACGTTCAAGTTTTCCGTGGCCGTGAAAGGCATGTCGTCCTTCACGGTCTAAATCCTCTTCGCTCATCTCTTTTACAATCGTGATGGTTGTGTCACGCACCGCTCTAAACTGCGTGACCAATTCATCAATGCTGAGACCGTCCAGTTTTTTCGGCTGCGTTTCATTATAACGGTCTACATCGAAGTCTTCGGGAGAACCCGGACCGCCCGATAAAATGTTTTTAAAAAGCCAATGCATGGATCGCTCGATGGTGATGAAATGGGCTAATAGCTGTTTCACGGTCCATTTAGCCCCGTCCTGGTAAACGCATAATCCAAGATCAGCAGCGCTGAATGTTTTGAATAGCGCGATGGTCTTTTGAAGGTTATTTTCCAGTGCTGTCATTAATTGAGCGCGCCGCTCTGTCATAATATTCATTGATAAAATCCTATGGTGAAATTTTTTGGTTGCCTTTTGTTGAACACCAGAAAAATGCTGCTCGCCCTTTTACCAATTCCAAGCTTTTCCAATTATTGGTTTCCGATACCTAAAAGTATAAATTAAACATCGATTGGTTGGAGCGTTTCCAATATTTTTTGAACTTTTTGAAAATACCTGCCCATATGAAGCCCATCCATCAGGCCGTGGTGCGCCTGCACAGAAAGGGGCATCAGCAGCCGCTTATCGTTTTCAAACACTTTGCCCCAAGACATGCGGGGCACAGAATCCACCGGGTGCAGTTGGATCGGATGTGATATGCTCGTAAAGGCCACCCACGGTATTGCCGACATGAAGAGCAAGTCATCCTGACCGGGTTCGTCCTCTAAATTTGGATCATTTATGACTTCCTCAATCGCTTCTTGCGCATTTAACCCGAATAGCTGAAAATCGGCGTTATATTCGATTGAGCAGAAACTAAACAAGTCCTTGCCGGTGATGATCGTAATCGAAGGATGCACCACTTCATGTTCAATTACATTTTCCTCTCTGATACGATATCGAAATTCAACCATTGAATTGGCCGCACAGGCCAAAACATAGGTTACGGCTACGGTGAACGAGGTGGAGATCTTTTTTACCTGCTGATGAAGGGATGTGACATCCACATTGGCACACATATTAAAATGCGGATAATCAAAAGCGCTGAAATGTTCAAAATGTTTTCTGCGCGGCCAGCTATTCATATCAACGGTTTGCATTGAACGCTCCCGTACAACACGACATTTCCCATGCCCCTGCTGTGCAGCATCATGGCACCTTGCCGTCTTTGATGGCTTCTAAAACTGAATCGTAATTATATTTCACGCCTTCGATGCACTCAATAACTGATTGCGGTGCACTGGACTGCTTGGCAATATTGTAAATCAACAATATGATTGTTTGCATCCGGCTTAGATCCCGCACACACTCCCAACTCAAGGCTTCGTCTATGTGGAACAGCATTTTATCAGAATCTTTAAATCCAAATTCGTCTACCACGGTATCACGCAGCAATTTCCAAGACCCCTGCAAATCCGACAACGCCGTTTTTTCATAACCGGCCGGTTCTTTAAAAAAAACCATATTGATTTTCCTATTTAAAATAACTTGAAATCTTGCTGAATGATGTGCACATAGCTTCAAATTTCTTTCTTGTCGCGAACCTCCCGTACAGTCATTTTTTAGGCACCCATTAAATCGATCATATGAAATGGGTGGCGTGGAAGGATTGACGACACCCTAAAACACATATGCAAAACTTTTTCATTAAATGCAAATTTTAAATAAAATTAACCCAATTATAGGCCTGTGGGTTTTGTCGACTCGCGAATTAACAATTAATGCAGAAAGTGCCCTACAAATTAAATCGCTATTTCAATCAGCGACATTGATTTTATCAAATACCTGCGATAACCGTTACAAATCTGAAAAATTGCCGATACTTAGGTTATCTCAATAAGTCACTGGTTGATTGATAGTTTTTTCGGTACAATACCTTTACCTAATCTTTAAAATTTGCACATCCAGCTGAACCGCATCTAATCAGCGAAATTGGATAATTTCATCATTCGTACAGATGGGATGCTAAATATATTCATTCATCAAAACTGTGCGCGCACAATAACAATAAAATATGAACATAATAGAGACAAATAATTTAGCACTGATTTTATTGTAATCAATTATATATAATAATTAGAGTATGTTAAATTTTATCGCTAAAATTATCTGCAAATTTCAATTCATTACAATATTGTCAAAAATAAGTCGATTAACCTAAAAACAGAGACTGCACACGAATATTAAGTTAGGCTGACCATGTCACCCGCAGATTCGATCAGATGCATACTCCTCGTCGTGTTGGTGTCTATGGC
>JASJAZ010000134.1 GCA_030066785.1 Desulfobacterales bacterium
GACAGACTCCGGTTGAGGATGGCAGCAATCTGCTTGTCGGCTGAGATGGAATCGAATTGATAAATTTGCATAAAAAATTCCTTTAAGGTCACCTTGCTTTGATTGGGTGTAGATGTTGGTAATCATGATCACATTTGTTGGGCGATCAGCTAAGTTCGGTTTGGCTGGTTTGGAGTTTATTAAGCAACTCATTAGCAATTGATACGGATTCTGCATGCGCATTATGGGCGCATGCGGGGGCTTTGTCAACCAAGCGGGACAATGGCCATAAAATTTCGTTTGACTTTATGGGTACGATCTGAACAGATAGATTTCTTTTGTTTGCGGGAATATTTCCGACCCATAAAAACATTTCCATAATCCTTACAAGGAGGCTGCAATGAGCACCGACCGAATCTATAATTTCAATGCCGGACCAGCCGCTTTACCGCTGAGTGTTTTAGAAGAAATTCGAGAGTCGTTTTTAAATTACGACAACTCCGGGATGTCAGTCACCGAAATCAGCCATCGATCAAAATGGTTCGACGACATTATTGAGGATGCGATTGCGCGCACCAAACGCTTGCTGGATCTGGATGAATCGTATCAAGTGTTATTCCTGCAGGGTGGTGCCAGTCTACAATTTTGTATGATTCCCATGAATTTTCTGGGAAACGGCGACACGGCCGATTATGTCAACACCGGCACCTGGTCAACCAAGGCTATTAAAGAGGCCCAAATTCAAGGCAAGACCATTCAGGTGGTGGCTTCTTCCGAGGATAAGAACTTTGCCTATATTCCCAGCGATATTCAGTTTACCCCCAACGCGGTGTATACCCACATCACTTCCAATAACACCATCAAAGGCACCCAGTGGGCCCGGTTTCCTGACACCGGCAATGTCCCCTTGATTGCCGATATGTCGTCTGACATCCTGAGTAGATCGTTTGATGTCAAACCGTTTGGCCTCATTTACGCCGGCGCCCAGAAAAATATGGGTCCCGCCGGCGTTTGCCTGGTCATTATCCGCGACGACCTGCTGCAGCGCAGTCCAGATACACTCCCGACCATGCTGAACTATCAGACATTTGCCAATAAAAACTCCATGTTCAACACACCGCCCTGTTTTGCCGTTTATACTATTCAGCTGGTCCTTAAATGGCTGGAAGAAACCATCGGCGGGTTGGCTCAAATGGAAGCCATCAACCAGCAAAAGGCCCGCACGCTGTATGACTTTTTTGATGCCAGCCGTTTTTACAGTGGAACGGCTGAACCGGATAGCCGCTCCATAATGAATGTAACCTTTCGGCTACCCAGTGAGGATTTAGAATCAACATTCGTGCAGGAGGCCTATGAAAATGGATTCAGCGGATTGAAAGGCCACCGCTCAGTGGGTGGCTGCCGAGCCTCCATCTATAACGCGACACCCCTTCAAGCGGTGGAAGATTTGGTAGACTTTATGCAAACCTTTGAGCAGATAAACGGATGATAAGCAAGACACTGTCTGTAAAATAGCGGGCAGATTGCGGTACAAATGCTTTTGCGAGTCCGTTGATCCAAGACGTCAGAAGACATAAGTCTGAATCCAGAAAAATAGGATAGCATCCATTTATTCTGTTTTCTGTCTCCTATATTCTAACTTCTTGATAGTCTCTAAAACTCATTTGAATTGATACCAATTATTTCGTATTGAAACACATTGATAGTGAAGGCTTTAAACGAAAAGCTTAAAACCGCCCCATGGCGACCTGCCGTGCGGGCGGTTTCTGTATTCACAAAATTTTTAACGGAATGCCCAGGAAGCGGTGTTAAACGGCCACATCGAACTCGGCCAGAATAAAGGTGTGATCCGATGGTTTCGGCAAAAGTCGCGGTGCGGTGTCGATCCAGGCATCTTTTGATGTTTTGATCAGATTTTGGGTGGCACAAATATGATCAATACGCCAGCCTAATCCGCGCTTAAACGCATTGGGGATGCGATAATCCCAAAAGGTATACTGTTTTTCTTCAGGTCGATGATGCCGATATACATCCGTAAACCCCCAGGCCATTAGTTTTGCCAGGGCCTTGTGTTCCTCGGGGTGGTAACAACAACTGCCAAGCAGCGCTTTGGGGTCGTAGACATCAATGGATTGAGGGGCCACATTGAAATCACCGACCCAAATTAGCGGATCATCCGGGCTAAAGTTCCGGGCAAAATAGTCGTGGAGGCGTTGATACCATTCCAGTTTATACGCAAATTTTTCGGAATCAGGTGATTGGCCCTGGGGAATGTAGGTATTGATGACCGTTACTCCGCTAAAATAAGCTGATATCAAGCGCGGGCCCTCATCTTCGCCATTTCCGTCAAAACCCATCTGTACCTTGTTGGGTGTCACCCGGCTGAAAATGGCAACACCGTTAAAACTCTTTTGCCCTTTAAAAGCACAATGGTAGCCGATCTCCTCGAAGGGCGCCTGTGGGAAATCCTTGTCCTGTACCTTGGTTTCCTGGATGCACAAAATATCAGGCATTTGCGACCGCATCCACTCTAACAAAAGCGGCAATCGCGCGCGAATACCGTTGGCGTTATAACTAACTGTTTTCATTTTCCGATACTCTCCCTCAATACCATCCGCGCGGTGTTTTCCAACTTTAGCAGCTGATCCAATACACAGACAAGCTTTTGCAGGATGATATCGTTGCGATTTGAACCTTTCCATATACTTTTTATAACCTACCTTTAGCAGTGTCAATCGGGGACGCATCGTTTCAAAACCGATTAACCACTTTATTGGCAACCCAAACAGCATTTTAGTCAACGAACCGCAACTGTTGGTTTTAGTTTTGCTTGACATTACGGATTGCGACGAATAATTACAGTAGTTGGACTTTAACGGTATTTCTTTCCAACCTGGGGACATAGTCCCGATCATTTTTGATTATAACCATCCCGCACACACAAAGGAGGACCTTATGGACAAGATTTTGCGAATCAACATGGGCGCAGACGGCGGACCGCAGTTTTCCGAAGAGGCGCTGGGCGATTATGCTGGTCTGGGTGGTCGCGCATTGACGTCGGCCTTGATTAACAAAGAAGTGCCACCCCTATGCCATCCCTTAGGTGCCGACAATAAGCTGGTCATCGCGCCGGGTTTGTTAAGCGGGAGTGCCGCGGCTATGTCGGGAAGAATGTCGGTTGGCTGCAAAAGCCCTTTAACCGGCGGAATCAAAGAATCCAACGCCGGTGGTCAGGCATCTCAGGTGCTGGCTCGGTTGGGATATGCCGCGATTGTACTGGAAGGCAAGCCGGCGGAAAATAAGTTACATAAAATTTCAATTACCAAAGATGGTGTCAAAATTGTAGAAGACAACAGTCTGTGCATGCTGGGCAATTATGACACGGTGGACAAAATGAAAGCCGAATTCGGTGAAAAAATGTGTTGCATATCCATCGGGCCCGCGGGCGAGATGAAGATGGGCGCCGCCTCCATCGCCTTCTCCGACATGGAACAGCGGCCTACTCGCCATGCCGGCCGCGGCGGTGTCGGAGCTGTCATGGGATCCAAAGGTGTCAAGACCATCGTTTTGGATGATGCCGGTATGAAAATGCGCTCGCCCAAAGATCCGGATAAATTTAAAGCCGCCAACAAAGAATGGGTAGCGGGCTTGCGCAAGCATCCGGTTACCGGTGAAGGTCTGCCGGCCTACGGCACCAACGTGCTGACCAACGTCATCAACGAAGCCGGCGGCTATCCCACCAAGAATTTCATGTGGGGCCAATTTGACACCTGTTCCAAAATCAGCGGCGAAACCCAGGCGGAAACCGAAAACACCCGCGGCGGTGAAGGCAGTGCCACCCACGGCTGTCACCGCGGCTGCATTATCCGCTGCTCCGGAACATATTATGATAAAGACGGACATTACCTGACCAAGCAACCTGAATATGAAACGGTCTGGGCCCATGGCGGCAACTGCGGTATCGATGATCTGGATGCCATTGCCATGCTGGATCGCCTGGATGACGATTTTGGACTGGATACCATTGAAATGGGCGCCACCATCGCCGTGGCCATGGAAGCCGGCATTGCCGAATTTGGTGATGCCGAAGCCGCCATTAATCTGGTGAAGGAAGTCGGCCAGGGCACCCATCTGGGGCGTATTCTGGGCAACGGCGCCGAAGTGACCGGTAAGGTCTTAGGCGTTGAACGGGTACCGACGGTCAAAGGCCAGGCCATGCCCGCCTACGACCCGCGTGCGATTCAGGGCATCGGCGTCACCTACGCCACCAGTACTATGGGCGCCGATCACACGGCCGGCTATGCCGTGGCAACCAATATCCTGAGCGTGGGCGGTAGTGTTGATCCGCTCAAACCCGAAGGCCAGATAGAGCTGTCGCGCAACCTGCAAATTGCCACTGCAGCGGCAACGGATGCGACGGGCATGTGCCTGTTTATTTCATTTGCGATACTTGACCAGCCCGAAACCTTCCAGGCGCTCATCGATATGATCAATGCCTTTCACGGGCTCAGTCTCACCGCCGACGATATTTCAGAAATGGGCAAATCAATTCTGAAAAACGAACGCGATTTCAATGCCCGCGCCGGCTTTACGGCCGAGCATGATCGGCTACCGGCTTACTTCTTAAATGAGAAGCTGCCGCCGCACGACGTTACCTTCAAGGTTAAGGATGAAGAGCTGGATCAGGTTTTTAACTGGTAGGCAATGCGAATTATCTGATAGCTAATGGGGAATCTCGTTCGAGATTCCCCATTTTATTTGAGCAAAATTCTGGTGGGCAACGTTTTGCGATATATCAACACAAAATGGTAAATTCCATGAACCAAACAAGCAATGAGCTACAATTGAGACCAAACACTTCCGAAGTTGATCAACTGGTGCTATCTTTTACTGCCAAGCAGGTCCCTGCTTTTTCCCAATTTCTCGGCCAAGGCTTTTATGTGACCGCCTGCACCGGTATCAGTATCAAAGCGTTTTTCACGCAACAACTGGAAATGAATCCCCAATATCTGGAAGAACGGGTGCAAACGATTTTACTGGACGGTCAACCCGTGGACGATACCGACAGCGCCAAAGTGATCAATGGTTCTGTTCTGGCGCTTTCGGCGGCGCTGCCGGGTGTATTAGGCGCCACCCTGCGCAAGGGCGGTTATTATGCGGCCATGCGTAGTCACATCACCTACACATCCAACCTGGCCTGTGAGCAAGATCAGCAAGGATGGGTGATTATCAAACTTTTCAACCTGATTGCCAAAGAGTTGGGCCCGCTGTTTTTAGCCCGTGGCATCCTGATTCAGGCAACGGAATTAGCAGATTTTTTACAGCGTCAAGGAAGTGTTTTTTGGCGCCTATGCCGGGAGGCAACCTTAAACGGCCAGTCTCAAACTGCCCAGAATCTGACAGACATCCAATGGCCCGCAGATCGGTTGGTTCACTTGCAAATTCAAACGACATAGCCGTGTTTGGCGCCTTTTCTTTCATTATCGACATTACATCAGAATTCGCCCAGCGTTGTTCGCCACCTTTTTGCCGACCGTTAAATAAATGATTCCCAGCCCAATGTTCCCCGATGTGATGTGATCACCCAATAAAAAAAGGCTACGGTTCGTAGCCTTTTTTTCGCCTTCCCTAATGAGATACGGTTCGATCAGTACATCCCACTTAGACACACAATTCAAATAGGGCCGCCGCCCCCATGCCACCGCCGATACACATGGATTCAATGCCGTACTGCACATTGGCTTTCTGCATATTGGCCAAAAGCGTGGCGCAAAGTTTGGCGCCGGTGCAACCCAGGGGGTGTCCCAGGGCAATGGCGCCGCCGTTGAGATTAACCTTGGCGATATCGATGCCTAATTCATCAATGCAATATAACGCTTGCGATGCAAAGGCCTCATTGATTTCAAACAGGCCGATGTCCTCGATTTTAAGTCCAGCCATATCCAGCAGTTTCGGAATAGCATAGCGTGGTCCCACGCCCATTTCTTCGGGCCGGCACCCCACGGTGGTATAATATTTTAATTTGGCAATCGGCTTCAGCCCCAGGTCCTTGACCTTATCCGCGCTCATAATGATGGTGGCCGCCGCTCCGTCGGTGGTTTGGGAAGAATTGCCGGCCGTGACGGTTCCATTGGCCGCAAACACGGCGGGCAGCTTGGCCAATCCCTCTACGGTCGTATCTGCGCGTATACCGTCATCACTATCAACCATAAAGGTTTCCTTGGCATAGGTGCCGTTGGGCTGCTGGACGTACCGGGTGGCCGGTGTCGGCACGATCTCAGTAAACTGTTTGTTATCGCGCGCGGCGGCTGCTTTCAATTGTGAGTTGCAGGCAAATTCATCCTGGGCCTCGCGGGTGATGTTGTATTTGCTGGCTACCTTTTCAGCGGTAATCCCCATGGAGACATAGAGTCCGGCGTGCTTTTTGGAATGGTCCGGATGCGGTCGGGGCAAATTACCGCCCATGGGGACGTAGGTCATGGACTCCAGTCCACCGCCGATTACAATATCGGACCAACCGGCCATAACCCGCAAGGCGGCCAGCGAAATGGCTTCCAAACCTGAAGCGCAAAACCGGTTAACCGTTGCCCCGGATACCTCAATGGGAAAACCGGCGATTTGCGAGGCCACGCGACCGATATTCAAGCCCTGTTCGGCCTCGGGAAACGAACAGCCGATCATGATGTCTTGCACCGCATTGTTTTCCAGGCCGGGCGTTTTTTCCACCGCTGCGTTTAAAATAAAGGCCAGCAAATCTTCCGGGCGGGTATCTTTAAAGGCCCCCTTTAAACGCTTGCCGCCGGGGGTTCGGATGGATGTAACGATATAGGCATCTCTCATGATGGATTCCTCCTTGAAGTCATCGTCATCAATTGTCTTAGTTTCTGAGCGGCTTGCCGGTCTTGAGCAGGTGCTCGACCCGGGCCACCGTTTTCTCTTCTTGCCAGAAATCCACAAAGGCTTCACGCTCGAGTTTGAGAATGAGGTCTTCTTCCACTTCACTGTTTTCGCGCACATCACCCCCGCTCATAACGAAAGCGATGCGTCGGGCCAAGAATGCATCATATTCGGTGATAAAACCGCCATTGAGCATGTTGAAAATTTCAGCGTTGATCATGCCCTGGGCAGCCTGTCCCACCACCTTGATCTTGCGCTTCACAGGCGGTGCATACCCGCCGGCCACCATCTGCAATACTTCTTTTTTGGCTTCGCCAATTAAATAATCACGATTGTAAACAATTCGATCAGCAGTGGTCAGAAAACCATTGGCGCGCGCATCGGCCGCCGAAGTCGACACCTTGGCCATGGCCACCGACATGAAGGCCGGCACGAAAAATTTGGCCAGATCGACATCACCGACGGCCGCCGGTATGGATTCCACAAACTTGCGCCACAGATTCAAGCAGCCGCCGCCGGCCGGCAACAAACCGACACCGATTTCCACCAGGCCCATGTAAAGCTCGGCATTGGCAACAATTTTATCAGCCCCCAGACAAACCTCGCAGCCACCGCCCAACGTCAACCCGTAGGGCGCCGCCACCACCGGAAAGGGGGCATAACGCGATTGCTGTAAACCGTCCTGTCCGCGTTTTAAAAAGGCATCAATATCGGTATACTTGCCTTCTTTGGCCAAGGAGGCCATAAAAGCCAGATCGCCACCGGCCGAAAACGCACCCGGCATTCCACCGGCTTGATTTCCGATCACCAGTCCAACACCGTTGGCATTCACATAGGCCAAACCTTCTTCGATGGAATCGATGATTTCTTTGTTAAGCGCATTCATTTTGGTATGAAATTCACAGCAAAACACACCATCACCCAGATCAATCAATGAGGCGGAATTGTTGCCCTGCACAACCTTGTTAACCGATCGCAACGCGTTAAGTGAAATGATATTGTCGTTAACAGCCTCGGCCTGATAGTCTTGCATATTAAAATCGTAATACAGCGTTCGGCCGTTATCGGTTTTGTAAAACGAGGTATGCCCGGCGGCTAGCATCTCTTTAATCTTGGCCGGCACACCGAATCCTTCGCGCTCCATGCGTTCAACTGAGGCGGTCAATCCGATGGCATCCCAGGACTCGAAGGGACCCATCTCAAAATTAAAACCCCATTTCATGGCGTTATCGATTTCAACAATCGTATCGGAAATTTCCGGAATCCGATTGGCGGCATAGATCAGCCCGTTGGCAATGACCTTCCATACGAATTGCGCGCCCTTGTCGTCGGCCTCAAACATGATTTGAAATTTTTCTGGCAAACTTTGGGCTTTACGCGTTTTGGCAAGGCACGGAAATGAGGGCTTTTCAAATTCCTCGTACTCAAGGGTTTGCGGATTAATGACCTTGTAAATCTTTTTCCACTCAGGGGTCAGTTCTGTTTTGTAAAATCCCTGTTGGACCTTTTTGCCCAACATACCTTTTTCAATCATTTGGGTGACAAAATCAGGCAACACAAAACTGTCGCGCTGCTCATCATTTTCCACCAAATCGTAGGTGTTTTGGGCCACATGTCCCATGACATCCAGGCCCACCAGGTCGCACAACCGAAAGATGGCGGTTTTGGGCCGGCCCACCGCCGGTCCGAACAGCACATCCACTTCCGGAATGGTTAGGCCATCTTCCATCATCAATTGCACTGCCTTGAGCATGCCATGTACACCGATGCGGTTACCCACAAAGTTGGGGGTATCTTTGGCCCACACGATGCCCTTGCCAAGAATGCGCTCGCCAAAATCAGCCATAAATTCGAGCACCTCCGGCCGCGTCTCTTCACCCGGTATAATTTCCAGCAATTTCATATACCGCACCGGATTGAAAAAGTGGGTGCCCAAAAAATGCTGCCTGAAATCCGCACTCAAGCCTTCCGACATTTTCTGCAACGGAATGCCCGATGTGTTAGTGGAGACGATGGTGCCCTTGGTGCGAACGGTTTCAATCCGCTTTAGCAAGTCCTGCTTGACCTGCAGGTTTTCCACCACCACTTCCACAATCCAGTCACATTCGGCCAGCTTGTCGAAATCATCTTCCAAATTACCGATGGTGACGCGATCGATATCTTTTCTCTGCATCAGCAAAGAAGGATTTGACATCAGGACTGCATCCAAACCGGCTTTGACGATGCGGTTGCGCGCCACTGGATCGCTTTTTTCAGCGTCTTTTAAATCAAAGGGGACAATGTCTAAAAGCAGCGTTTTAACCCCGGCACCCGCCAGATGCGCAGCAATCCCACCGCCCATCACACCAGAGCCGATCACCGCTGCCGATCGAATTTTTCTAAGCATACGACCTCCTTTACCACACCCGTTAGCATTAATGAATGAGTATTCATTCAATTAACAAGGACTGATAGGGTTTGTCAAGCATAAAAAATGGTCAATTACAATTTTGATCTATTAAATTTTACCCATTTATTTTCAATTGGTTATGTTTTATAGGATTATATTGGAATGAATTTAAACTGATCCTCAAATAAATATTTTTAAAAATGAATAATGATTCAATATTAACGCCACTTCTTTAAATAAATCACCCATTTGTTTGGTTGTAACATCTACAAATTTCTCCCTCTAGGCTATCAAAAGCGCTAACGGATAAAGCGGGCATTAATATGAAACCGGCGAGCTAGGTTCAGCTTGCAAAATAGTAGCGATTATCCGATAATTTATTAAACCATCACATAAATGTTAAATCTGAATGCAAATCTGCCGATAAATAGCTATGAGGCAGATGTTTTTTTGCAGTGGATAGAATCCAGTAGTGTTTCATTTTGATGTGGTGGTGCTTTCATGGCAGATACAACCGTTTTAATCATTGAGGACAATGAATTGAATCGCGTCCTGGTCAAGGTGCTGTTTGAGAAAAATAATTATTTGGTGCTGGAGGCCGAGAATGCCGAAGATGGCCTCGATCTGGCTCACCAACACCAACCCGATGTCATCATCATGGATATCCAACTGCCCGGCATGGATGGCATCACGGCTACCAAAGCCCTTAAAAAAGATCCGACCATGCAAGCCATACCGGTGGTAGCCCTCACCTCCTATGCAATGCAGGGCGACGAGGAGCGCGCGCTGGCCGCCGGCTGCAGCGGCTACATCACCAAACCGATCAATACGCGTACTTTTATTCAAACCGTAACGCAATATATCCAAAATTAATATTCCATCAGATAGTGTGGTCACCCAGATGGCGCCCAAACATACGATTTTAATAGTGGATGATGATCCCTTAAACACACGGATTTTGTCAGAAAAAATCAAATCCGAACAGTACCGTATCATCACCGCTGAAAACGGCGTCGAATGTCTGCAAAAATTCGAAAAACACAGCCCCGATCTCATTCTGCTCGACATCATGATGCCAGAAATGAATGGCATTGAGGCCTGCCAGAAGATTAAAGCCGATCCGGCCAATCGTGACCTGCCGATCCTCTTTATCACAGCTTTAACCGAGACCAAACATAAGGTAGAGGGGCTTGAAGCCGGTGCGGTGGACTATATCACCAAACCGTTTAACACCACCGAGGTGAAAGCGCGGGTGGCCACCCATCTGGCTCTCAAGATTGCTCGGGATGCTCTCAAAAACCACAATCAAATACTGGATGAAACCGTTAAAGCCCGCACCACTGAATTACAAAGCGCCAATGCCCAGCTTAAACGCGAAATTGCCGATCGCAAACGCGCCCTTGATCAGCTGCAGGCCAGTGAAGCCAAAAGCCGGGCAATTATTGCGGCCCTGCCCGACAATGTCTTTAAAACCAATAAAGATGGGGTTGTCTTGAGCTGCAAAGGCAGCGGACCACACCCCTTGCTGCAATCACCTGATAATATCGGTAAGGCGCTGGATCAGATAATGCCGCCAGATATTGCCGCGCAGACCCTGGAT
Source organism: Desulfobacterales bacterium (assembly GCA_030066785.1). Taxonomy (GTDB): domain Bacteria; phylum Desulfobacterota; class Desulfobacteria; order Desulfobacterales; family JASJAZ01; genus JASJAZ01. The sequence continues at coordinate 10,866 of JASJAZ010000134.1, forward strand.
CACATTCGCCAAACCCTGCACAACGGCAACACCAATGTTCACGAATACCGCCTGACGGAAAACGGCAGTTGGCAGGCCTTTGAATCGCGATTTGTTCAAGTCGCAGCTGAGGAAGCCCTGGTGATTACCCGGGATATCACCGACACCAAAAAACGCGAAAAGACGTTGCGCGACCGGGAGGCCCAACTGCGCAAAGAAAACCGGCGGCTTAAATCATCCATTAAGGAGCGCTACCGCTTTGGCGACATTATCGGCAAAAGCGAGTGTATGCAGGCGGTTTACAACCTGATTCTGGAAGCCGCCGGCTCCGATGCCAGTGTGGTCATTTACGGCGAATCGGGCACCGGTAAGGAGCTGGTAGCCAATGCCATTCACAGCATGGGCGACCGGCGCCACCATGCGTTTGTACCGGTTAACTGTGGCGCCATACCGGACAATCTGCTCGAAAGCGAATTCTTCGGCTATAAAAAAGGGGCGTTTTCGGGTGCTGATAAGGACAAACGCGGCTATCTGGACGAAGCCGCCGGGGGCACCCTGTTTCTGGATGAAGTGGGCGACATCGGTCTGAACATGCAGGTCAAACTGTTGCGGGTGATCGATGGCAATGGTTTTACGCCGGTGGGCGGCAATCAGGTGCAAAAGACCGATGTGCGCTTTATGGTGGCCTCCAATAAAATGCTATCGGATATGGTCAGTGACGGTGCCATGCGGGAAGATTTTTTTTACCGCATCCACATTATCCCCATCCAGCTGCCGCCGCTAAGAGAACGCCGCGAAGATATCCCCCTGCTCATCGACCACTTTATGAAGTTATATGCCGCCGATGCCAAAAACATACCTCCCATCAGAGACGATGTTTATCAATCCCTGCTCAATTACGATTGGCCGGGCAATGTGCGGGAACTGCAAAATACGCTGCACCGCTTTGTTACCTTAAAAAAGATCGATCTCATGGGGGCGACCCGAACGCCGGAAATCAGCGCTGCGCACCTGGAGCCCGAGTTGGACCCGGAGCTGTTCGATTACTGGGGTTTGATTCAAGAATTTGAGAAAAAAATCATTGCCCATGCCTTGGAAAAGCATCGCTGGCACAAGGAAAAAACCGCTGCCAGCCTCGGTATTCCCCGGCGCACCTTTTACCGCAAACTCAAAAAGCTGGGGATCAACGCGGCATAAATGGTGCCATTTTGGCACTTTTGCCATAGTTAACCAAATATCAATTAGTTAGCTTTCATTCACCTTTATCCCCATGCCATTTCCGGCACAAAGCACCCAAATCACTTAATTCCTCATTCCTAAATTTTTGATTTAATTTCAGTAGTTTATTAATTTTTTCCACCCTGGCACAGGCCTTGCTCTAAGTGGGGGCACCTTAACGATTTTTACCCATATACAACCGATGACCTGTCAAACATCAGAAAGGAGGGAAGCCGTCAAACATCGATTGAGATAGAAACCGAAATTAAACCGGTGAAAAAGCCAAACCCATCGCGAGGTGGGGACGGAAAGCCACGGGTCTCGCCGGAAGCGAGACAGCCGGGTTGCCAAACGGAAAGACATCCGCACTTACACCAGGTAGGGTGTTTTATTTCGATAACGGCGTCCCGGTTTTTTTTTGAAAACAGAATGTCAGTTTTTTTCATAGTTTCAGATGAACGAAGGAGGTTTTACATGCAACGGATTTTAAAATTAATGCTACTGCTCACTGTCATTGTGGCCTGCGGCAGTTTGATCGCAGCGCC
>JASJAZ010000130.1 GCA_030066785.1 Desulfobacterales bacterium
CGCATTCCATTTTACTTTCCTTTATATTTGCATTTTTCCCTTTTAAATTGGATGCCTGCCATTGCCCGGTTAGTGCGTGCAATAAAACAACTGCCGAGATTCGTTTGCTTTTAATCAGCGAGTAAAAAAATCACCAGCTCACGATTTTTTTTGTAAAAACTTTAACTTTTACTAAATTGAGCCGATCTAAGACTATATATTAAGGTGCATTGGATATTGGTCACCTATATAAATTGTAGCGTCTAGGTATCCAAGAATGACGGAAAACTCCATATTACAGGATATATTCAATAATTCCAATCGACTGCCGACGTTGCCAGGGATCGCCATGAAGGTGATCGAGACGGTGCAGCGTCAGGATGCAGCCCTGGATGAATTGGCTGATATAATCTCCACTGATCCGCCGCTGAGTGCTAAGGTGCTCAAATGTATCAACTCCCCATTTTATGGGCTATCGACGAAAGTGACCTCACTTTACCATGCGGTAAATATGCTTGGGGCCACCACCGTTAAAAACCTTGCCCTCAGTTTTGTACTGGTAAAAAACTATAATAACGGTGCCAATGGATTTAATTTTACCAATTTTTGGCGCAGCTCATTAATTTGTGCGGTGGCAGCCAAACTGATGACCCACCGTTTAATGCCAAAATTTGCTGAGGATGCCTTTTTTTTAGGTCTGTTGCATAATATCGGCATTCTTGCCCTGACCTGTGGTTTGCCGGATCAATACAGCATGGTTTTACAGGAAAAAGATAAAGAGCAAGGCTCCTATCACGAAATAGAGGATCAAATTCTTGGTTTCAACCACATGGCGGTGGGCGAGTATTTGGTCAATCAGTGGGGGCTACCCCCGAGTTTTTCAATTCCCATCGCACATCATCATTGCCCAGAGAAACTGATAAGTGATGATTCCGATATTCATAGTTTAACCCGCATCCTGCATCTCGCAACCTATTATATCAATATCTTTCACCGTGACAATATCACCATGAATCTGGGGCAACTTGAGCATTACAACGAGCAGTACGGGCTTGCCGAGATAATAGATTTGGATGATATCGGCCGACAGATCAATGAGCAGACCCGACATATCTTGCCACTTTTTCGCATCGATTTTAGCGAAAATAAAGATTACATGGAAATCATTGAGTCCGCCCGCAACGAGCTCATTAATATGTCCACTGATTTTATTTACCAAGTCCTGGCTCAACAAAGGGAAATTGAACAACTGAAGCAGCAGGTTAACCTGGACATGATGACCCAACTGATGAATTATCACTGTTTTCAAAATGTGCTGCGTCAGGAAGTGTACCGCGCCAAACGTTACAAATCACATCTGTCGCTGATTATGACAGATATTGATAATTTCAAATCGGTCAACGACCAATTCGGACATCTGGCAGGCGATCAGGTTCTAATTGAGGTTGCCGGGGTATTTCGCCATTCATTGCGGGAGTCGGATTCGGTGGCCCGGTATGGCGGGGAGGAGTTTGCCATTATCCTGCCTGAAACAAATCTTGAAGGCGCTATGCTAGTGGCCGAGAGGCTACGTAACGACATTGCCAAGCTACGGATCAAAACCGAGAATGCCGAGGTCCAGTGTACCATGAGCTTTGGGGTCGTTACCTGTGCCGGCTCCGAGAACACCCACCCGGAAGTATTGATCAAATGCGCCGATGATGCCTTATATCAGGCGAAAACGACGGGTAAAAATTGTTGTTGCACCCTGTAAATTAACGCCCAAGCAGGGCGATCATTCTCAACTTCCCCTTTAACCGCCTCGATCGCTATTTAATGCAAAGGTTGTTTGGATAAGGTTTTAGGCGTGTGGATTAGGACCGCCGCAGAGGTCGCAGCGATTAAATAGATTTCCTCCAATACTCGCTTTTAGGGCAATGCCGCCATTTGCTTCCAGTTTGGCAAATTTGCCATCAGCATTTTTTGCTATGGTAGCTATTGACACCACTCTGAATAATCATGTATAAGGTCTATCGGGTATAATCGATGTAATTATTTGATAATTATACATATTTCATTGGCATCGTGGCCGGGCACAATTATGTTTCTTTCTTGAATTTCTTGTCTTCCTAATTATGCGCTGCGACTTGCTGATACCCATTCATTCCCAAGATGGTTTGGTGGCTGTATTCGAGCATTTCCCCGTATGATGCCATGTTAAGTAGGTTCTCTTTTTTAGACACTAGTGTCGTAGGTTAGATCTCGCATTTCCCAACATACGTAACCGTTTCTACTAGTTCGAATGAATCCGTTACCCGATCCAGGGAGGAGAACCGTGAAAAAAGCATTACCATCATCCCGCGCAGATAAACCCACTGATTCGAATCTTTCGCAAACTAAAAGGTTTCGACAATTCAACTTCGGCACTTTGTTATCTTTTTTTATTCTGTTTGGGTTATGGGTCGTGCTCTCCGGGCGCTTTGATGGATTTCATCTCGTTTTGGGTGTGATATCCAGTGCTATTGTGGCGCTGATCTCTGGCGACCTTATTTTTACATCCCCAAAAATCCGAAGTATTTTGATGTTGTGGTTGCGGTGGGTTGGTTATGTCCCGTGGCTAGTGTTTCAGGTTTTTCTAGCAAATTTACAAGTAATGTATCTGACTTTCCACCCCCGCATGTTGGATCTAATCGATCCGCATATCATTGAATTCGACAGTCGATTAAAGAGCGATTACGCGCGAACAACCTTTGCCAATTCCATTACACTCACACCTGGTACGATTACGGTCAATGCAACCGTGCTGGGCCGCTTTGCCGTTCATTGTATTAATACGAAATCCGGACAGGCGCTTCCCGGCAAGATGGAAGCTAAAGTTGCTAAGGTATTTAATGAATAATGGACACTTTGTTTCTTTATAGTGGCGCATTTCTGGCTATCCTCATGTTTCTGCCGTTATATCGGGCGGTATTTGGTCCAACTATTTTAGATCGCCTAATTGGCGTCAACGCGATCGGCAGTAAAACAACGGTTTTACTAATCATCGTCGGATTGATTTATAATCGGGTGGACATGTTTGTCGACATTGCGCTAGCCTACGCGCTGTTGAACTTCATTGCTGTGCTGGCGGCGTCACGCTATTTTCAGAAGAAACGCGGGCTCTATGCTGAAAAACGATCAGACTGAGACTGGTTTAATGGGAAGGAAAGATAGCTAAATGAATATACTAGCGGCGATTTTACTGATTGGTGGTCTGATTTTTTTTGCCGGTGGTGCCATTGGTATTCTACGATTTCCGGATTTTTATTCCCGGCTGCATCCGGCCGGTAAATTGGATACGGCCGGCCAGTTTATGATGATGGCGGCCGTCGCCTTATTTGTCCTTCAGGATTTGTCATGGCAATCTTTCCTAACTGCCGCCAAAATCATTTTAATCGTCATTTTTGTTTTTATTACCAGCCCAACTGCAACGCATGCGATTGTCGACGCCGGTGTACGGGCTGGGCTCAAACCCTGGACGAAAGCAGAGCGGTTATGATCTGGCAGATTGAATTGATTATTTTAATAGCGGTAGTCATTTGCGGAATTGGTGCGATTGCCGTGAGAGACCTTCTGGGCGCTGCTATTCTATTTGGTGCCTACAGTTTTATGATGTGTCTTTTATGGGCCATTATGGGGGCCGTAGATGTAGCATTCACCGAAGCTTCGGTGGGTGCGGGTGTCAGCACAGTCCTTTTTGTCGCAACGGTTTTTCGTACTTCAAGGAGAACCAAAGATTGAAAACATTCAGCTTAATTATCGTGCTCCTCTTTGGAAGCCTGCTGGTTTATTGTACGTTGGACTTTCCTTCTTGGGGAGATCCGACTGCTCCGGCCAGCCTGCATGTGTCGCCCCGCTACATTGAACAAACGCTTGATGAAACCTCTGTTCCCAATATTGTTACCGCAGTACTGGCCGACTACCGTAGCTATGACACCATGTTTGAAACCATCGTCATATTCACTGCGGGAGTTGCGTGCATTATTCTTTTAAGAACGTATCAACGGAAAAAACAGTTGGGCGGTATGTATCGTCATGTTCCAACGGGTATTACCCTGCGTTTTAAAGAAGACGTTCAATTGCCTAAAGATTCAAAAGAATTCGAGCATATTGATCTCGAGTGGGTCCCATATGACATCATCATTAAAACCGCCTGCCGCTTGATCGTGCCGTTCAGTCAAATTTTTGCTTTGTATGTCATTGCCCATGGGCATCACAGCCCTGGCGGGGGTTTCCAGGGTGGCGTTATTCTGGGGGCGTCGGTGATTCTTTTCGCCATTTCCCATAACCTGCGTGCAACACTTGGGCGTATCAGCGAAAGGGCGGTGGCGTTGCTTTGCGGACTAGGCGTGTTTATGTATGCCGGAACAGGATTGATCTGCATGATTTTCGGAGCCAATTTCTTGGACTATAGCGCATTAGCGCACCTATTGCCGCTGAGTCCCGTTGCCGCCCGTTCGTTTGGAATTCTGATAATCGAAATAGGCGTAGGCATCGCCGTGATGGCCGTAATGATTCAACTTTACTATAATCTGGCTTCGGCCGGCAAACATGACGAAGGACTATGATCGTGGATGCCGTGACCTTACTCCTGGTATCAAAAATAAACTACTGGATTTATATTGTGCTGATGATGTTAGGGCTTTATGCCATGATGACGAAAAAGAACTTGGTTAAAAAGATCATCGGTATGAACATTTTACAAACAGCCGTTATTCTTTTTTTTATTTCCATCAGCGCCAAGAATAACGCCACCATCCCCATAATTGAACATGGCCAAACATCCAGCCATTCTGGTGTGCAGGCGGTTGATTATATCAATCCCCTGCCACACGTTCTGATGCTGACGGCAATCGTAGTGGCGGTTGCCACGTTGGGGGTGGCGTTGGCATTGGTGATCAAGCTGTTTAATCAATATGGAACACTGGAAGAAGATGAAATCATTGCCCGGCTGGAAGAATAAGGGAGAGTGCTGTGGTAAACATAAACGACCTGAAGCAAATCGTAATGCTCACTTATCTGAGCGATCCCATGCTGGAGAATTTAGCCCGCATAATTGACGTGTTAAAATTTGAAAAGGATGAAATTATCTTCAGGCAGCACAAACCGGCCGAGCGGTATTATATGCTGCGAAGCGGCAATATCGTTCTGGAACAACAGATTACCGAAAAAGTCACCGTCTGTATCGGTGCCATAAAACCGGGATTCTCCTTCGGTTGGTCCGCCATGATCGAAGACGGCACCTACACCGCCGATGCGGTCTGTGTAGAGACCAGCGAAGCATTTTCCTTTAAGCGAAGTAAGGTCAACAAACTGTTTGCCCAGGATCCTGAAATGGGATTGCGATTTTACCAGCGTCTACTGATGATCATCAAAAAGCGACTGGATATGCGTACGGAACAGTTTCGCGAGGCGATTAAAAACCACCCCGACATGCAGGCGCTGTTTAGTGATTAAACAATTTTGACAGACACTATCCTTAAAGTCGGCCGACAATTGAAAATGCAATAAGATGACCCCCATTAAACGATCTCGGTAATTGACCTAATGACCCATCAATTCTCAGCGCTGATCGTCATTTTACCACTAGTAGTATCTTTTTTCGTATTCTTATCCAATTGGTGGCTGAAAAAAACTGGATATCTCCTGGCCCTCACGGCACTGTTTTGCTGCTTGCTGCTGTCCATCGGCATCCTTGATTTGGTGATCGCTAGCGGCGTGATCCACTACCGACTCGGAGGCTGGCTCCCACCCTGGGGAATCGAGTATTATGTGGACACCCTCAATGCTATCATGCTGGTCCTGGTGAGTTTTCTGAGTTTCCTTACCGCAGTGTTTGCCCGCAAAAGTGTTGAAATTGAGATACCGGAGAAAGGCGCTCTGTTTTGGGCGCTGTACCTTTTATTGATGACCGGTCTTTTGGGAATCATCGTCACCGGCGACTTGTTTAATCTGTTTGTTTTATTGGAAGTAGCCTCTCTTTCAGGCTATGTGCTCATTGCCGTGGGAGAAAAAAGATCCTTGTTTGCCAGTTTTCGCTATGTCGTCATCGGAACCATGGGTGCCAGTTTTTATCTTCTGGGCGTGGGTTATTTATACATTACCACCGGATCGTTGAACATGGTGGACCTGTCGTTATTGCTTCCCAAACTTTATACGTCCAAGGTTGTTTTGGCTGGATTTATCTTTATTCTAATCGGTTTGGGTATTAAAACCGCCTTGTTTCCCTTACATGGTTGGCTGCCGGATGCCTACACATATGCTCCCACAGCGGTTTCTGCCGCTGTTGCGCCATTGATGACCAAAGTGATGGCCTATGCCATCTTGCGGATTATGTTCACCGTATTCAAAGCCGAATTTCCTGTCACGGTAATAGAGGTAACCGATGTCATGGTTTGGACCGGGACCCTGGCCATGTTGGTTGGGGGTGTCATGGCCCTGTCGCAAAGCGATTTCAAACGGATGCTGGCTTATGTCATTGTCGCAGAAATCGGCTATATTATCGGCGGTATTGGTGTGGCCAATGCCACGGCACTGAAGGGAGCGGTGTTTCATATCATAAACGATGCGGTGATGATGGCTTGCCTATTTATGGTGGCCGGCTTGATTGTATATAAGACCAAGGGGCATCGGATCGATAATTTCATAGGCTTTTTCAGAGTCATGCCGGTTACGGCTGTTGTGTTTACAGTGGGGGCATTGGCGGTGATTGGAGTGCCACCGACGTGCGGATTTTTTAGTAAATGGTATTTACTGTTAGGCGGCATTGAGGACCACCAATGGTTTTTTGTCGCAGCGCTATTGATATGCACGCTGATCAATGTGGCCTTGTTTTTTCGAATTTTCGATAAAGGCATATACCTGCATGCCCACGGGCAAAACCTGGATGCCGGAGTAGCGGCCATTGATACGCCGGGAAACGATGCCCCCATCAGCATGTGGTTGCCGGCTCTGGTACTGGCCCTGGTGATTCTGTTGATCGGTGTTTTCAACCAGGTAATCGTCGAAACGGTGATCCGACATGCCGTTCCTGCAGGTATTTAAAATGGATGATATCCTTCAAATCTATTTTGGTTGAGCCGATTGGCTGGTTTGGCACAAGGTCGCAAAACTTTCAGTCTGTTATTACGTTCCAACCGTCAAAACTATAGTGAATTGTTGAGATGCCTGAATTAGCGGCAGTGATGAGAAGATGACGGAATTGTTATCCATAAGCAATCGGCCGACTTGGGCGATCATATGTCCGGCTGTCGTTGCCCTGTTGATTCTGCTATCGAAAAACCGGCCGAACATCAGGGAAGGATGGACTCTTCTGGGAAGCACGATTCTTTGTTTTCTCGTGCTCTCGATGACGCCTGTTGTGCTGTCCCAAGGCCCAATCCGATTTGAATGGTTTACCCTTTTCACCGACATCGGATTTGCATTTAAAGTCGATGCCCTGGGTCTTATCTTCGCTACCACATCATCGTGTCTCTGGATTCTCGTATCGATTTATTCCATTGGCTATATGCGGGCCTTGAAAGAACACGCCCAAACGCGGTTCTACTTTTGCTTTGCCTTGGCATTAGTGGGTGCTATAGGCATTGCATTCGCCGCCAACCTTGTAACCCTGTTTGTCTTCTATGAAATATTGACCCTATCAACTTATCCGTTAGTAGCGCATGATGAGACACCAGAGGCCATGTATGGTGGCCATAAATACCTTGCCTATCTGCTTACTGGAGGTGTCTTCTTACTTTTCGGGATATTAATGACTTATTTTTTGGTAGGGACGACAGATTTTGCTCCCAAAGGGATATTAAAACCGGCGCTTGATTCTACCTCCAGACTCACCTTACAAATAGCATTCTTCTGCTTTATGTTGGGATTTATGAAGGCCGCCTGGATGCCTGTTCACTCTTGGCTTCCGACAGCAATGGTAGCACCCACACCGGTAAGCGCACTTTTGCACGCAGTAGCAGTGGTAAAGGCAGGGGTCTTTGGAATCATCAGGACAGTGTTCTACCTCTATGGAACAGATTTGATGCATGAACTAAATCTTGGAATAACGCTGGCTTGTATAGCTTCATTCACCATAATAGTCGCCAATCTTTATGCCATTGGACAGGACAATCTCAAAAGACTGCTTGCCTATTCTACCATCAATCAACTGTCTTTCATCATTTTAGGGGCTGCTATACTTAGCCCTAAGGCTGCCATAGGTGCCATGATTCATATTGCTTACCATGGTTTTATGAAGATAACACTGTTCTTATGTGCCGGTGCCATAATGGTCGTAACAGGAATAAAACAAATAAGCCATATGGCGGGCATAGGTAGAGCAATGCCCATAACGTTGACGGCCTTTACCATAAGTGCATTCGGCATGTGCAGCATCCCACCGGTGGCCGGTTTTATAAGTAAATGGTATTTTTGCTTAGGAACCATTCAGGCAGACAAGGTAGCCTTCTTGTTTGTCGCCCTCACTGCGTCTATATTGGATCTTGTATATTTCTTTCCCATAGTCCGAACAGCATTCTTCGATAGGCTAACTGAAGAAAAGACCAAAGAGACAGGACGACCTTTATTTCTTTTTATGATTATTCCTTTAGCCATTACTGGGATTTTTTCTATCATATTTTGTCTGTTTCCTAATATGTTTCATATTTTTGATCTGGCGCAGAGGGCAATAAAAAATCTCTTTGGAGGAATGTGAAAATGACAATAACCAAAAAGTTTCTATTGAAAGTATTCTATATTTTTTTTGTTGGCGGAAGTCTGGTCTTAGGCTCTTTATTGCTTTACTTCGATAAACTTCATTATCATTTTTCGTTTCAATATATACCGGGTTTTTTTGCTATTTGTGGTTTCGTTTTTTGTGCCATTTTGATTTTGGGAGCCAAACTGCTGGGTATCTGGCTCGTAAAACCTGTTGATTATTATGAAAAACGCAGGAGGAAGTAGTTAAATGGCTGAGTGGATACACCCCGGAATAGTCATTATGTTGGGTGCTTTCCTGACTCCATTTCTTGTGATCAGAAAAGTCAAGCAAGCATACATCGTTCTTCTCCCAACAGTGGGTCTTATAATTCTATTGCTCACATCAATGGGAATTTTTGGCTCTATTCCTGCCTATCCCAGTGCCCTTCATAAATGGCGCATCCCGTTTTTGCATTACACGCTTGAACTGGGGCGGATTGACAAAATGAGTATGATTTTCGCGTATGTATACGTGGTTATTGGAATCGCCATGCTTATTTTTGCACTCCGGGAGAAGAATGATTGGGAACATGTAGCCGCGTTGATTCATATTGGTAGTTCAGTTTCAGCAATTTTTGCCCGTGATCTTTTTAGCTACCTTTTCTTCGTCGAGATCGCAACCTGGTCAGCGGTGTTCCTCATTTGGTTTCGAGGCACGAAAACCTCAAAGGCTTCTGGGTTTAGGTATTTTTTCTGGCATGTTTTGGCTGGTGGATTCCTTTTGGCCGGCATCATCATGCATGTGCAAAGCACGGGGTCCATTGATTTGGATTTAATGCCTTGGGGATTTGATTGGTCTTATATGCCGTATTACTTCATGATGATAGGGTTTTTAATCGATGCAGGTGCTTTCCCTGTTCATTCATGGTTACCTGATGCCTATTCTACCGGTGGTGTAACCAGCGTTTTATATGTGACCGCATTTAGTACCAAAACCGGAATATACGGATTGATTCGGTGTTTTCCCGGTGTGGAGCTACTGATATGGTTGGGAGTGATAACTGCCGTTATCGCACTTTTCCTGGCAGTGCTTGAGAATGACGCCAGGAGGCTCTGCGGCTATCACATCATCTCTCAGGATGGATACATGATATGTGGTGCTGGAATAGGGACTTATTTGGGAATACTCGGTTCTGTTTCGCATATCATCTGTCATATTATTTATAGCTGCTTGCTTCTCATGGGTGCCAGTACGGTGTTGTCAGTAACCGGCACATGCAAGTTTACAAACACAGGCGGTCTTTACAAATACATGCGCATCTCTTTTTGGCTTTATTTGATTGGCGGTTTTTCCATTTCCGGAGTACCGCTTTTTAATGGATTTGTTAGCAAAAGTATGACCATAGAGGCTGCAGAATTGGTACATCTACCCATTGCATATCTACTTCTTGAAGGAGCGACCGTAGGGACTTTCTTACATACGGCCATAAAACTGCCCTATAATTTATGGTTTCAAGGAAGAGAGGAACCACCGGCGGATATAAAGGTAAAACTAAAAGATCGGTCGGAAAATACGCCGATAAACATGTTAATCGGCATGAGCATTCCGGCGTTCCTTTGCGTTTTTATGGGGGTATATCCATATTATCCTTTCTATGAGATGCTTCCTTATCCAGTTGAATTCGTTCCCTATACCATTACTCGAGTTTTTTCTATTGCCCAAATGTTTGTATTCACCTTCTTGGCAGCTTGGTTTTTAAGAACCCTAATACGCGGAACACCCACTTTTACACTTGATTCAGATTGGTTGGGAAGAGTTCCTGGCAATGCACTCATTTCGTTTTGCAAAGAACCATTGTTAGCATTTGGGGCCTTTCTCGACAAAAGCATTCTAAGAGTTGCCCATATTGTCATTGCATATGTCCGTAGTCCCGTAATTGGATTGAGAATGACGCCCGCAGGTATAGGTCCTGGGGTAGCAATCATATTGATTATATTTACCTTATTGGCTGTCTTTATCATAAAAGGCAATTAGAGTTAGTCTTAAATGAAGGAAATATTAAACAGGAATTCCGGTGTTGATTGGGCCATAGTAGTTAGTCTCCTATTTTGGATCGTAGTCATCGCTTCATTCATTATTCTCATATCATTGGGCCAGACAAGAATACCACATGCAGCTATGGAAGTCATCGAAGCGTCTGCAAGTCGAGAAAACTTGATAATCGCACACCGAAATGGGGATCCTGTAAGGTTCGCAAACACCAAATGTATATGGACATCCGATATGTCTTTTCCGAACGTCACCGGAGATGCCGGCTCTTTGGTGCTAGTCGGCAAAGAGAACAAACAGGGCATTGTGTCGAAATTAGAACCCGGTGAAATGGCTAAATTGGAAAAAGATATCAAAATGAAAGCAGGTAGTGTTGGCAGAATAATTATTGAAGATCTGATAAGTGGCCAGCAAATCTTTACTCAGACAATAAGAATTACAAACTGATGTAGCTTCCCGTAGTAAGAGCAAGCTATGGGGATCAGGGCGAAATTAGACCGCCGCCTAAACTGCTTTCGCTATATCGAGCTTTAGCGCAGTTTACTTTGCCTTAAGGCTGGGTCGACTGGTGCAGCTAATTTTAAAAATGTCACAAGACAAAGATAAAGACAAAGACAAAGCCCGATCATTCCTGCAGTTCGTCTCAGGCGGACAGGGTATTCAGACGAACGCGAACAAAAGGAAGTAAAATGAGTGTATTGACTGATTTTATTGAAATATTCAGGTTTGTTGATTTGTTTAAAGCGTTTAGATCGGCAGGAATGGATGATGTTGATGAGCTGATAGCCATTTTGAAATATGGAAAATCCAAATACTCTCGATGGGAGGCAGCAGAGGCCCTCGGAAGAATAGGGGATGCCAGAGCTGTGAACCTATTAATAGAAAAATTGAAAGATAAAAAACTGCTTGTCCGATGGAAAGCCGCAGAGGCCCTCGGAGAGATTAAAGATAATAGAGGGGTAGCGCCGCTAATTGAGGTATTAAACGATAAGGACGAGGATTGGAGTGCCCGGAAGGCTGCCGCAGAAGCTTTGGGAAAGATAGGAGATAAAAGCGCAGTCGAGCCATTGATTGAGGCCTTGAAATATTCTGAGCTTAGCATATTTTCAGATCTTGAACATGATTACACCCGGTATGGAGCTGAATTGGCTTTGGGATGGATAGGTGACCGCCGAGCAGTAGAGCCGTTAATTGAGGCCTTGCAGGATGAAGATTTGATTGTCCGCTGGGGAGCCGCCATATCACTTGGAATGATAGGGGATAGCCGAGCAGTAGGGCCTTTGATTGAGGCCCTTAAAGATGAGAATTGGAATGTTCAAAAGACGGCTGCAGAGGCTCTGGGCAAAATAGGAGATAAGAGAGCGATAGACCCCTTGATGGGGGCCTTAAGAGATGAAGATGGCTATGTAAGAAAAACTGCGGGAAGAGTATTGGAAGAGATGAAAAGCCTCTAAATAGGCATTGGCCTCATTTTAATTGCATCCAAAATTACCCTTACGCCCTTTAGTACGATAGTAAATTGCCGTCTGAGGACCGGTTGTTTTTAAGATGATTATCGAGTCCCGGGCTTGATCCTCTTCCGCAATTAGGGTAAACGCCTCCACGCTGGCATCCCGAACGTGAAGTACCGATGAACATAATAAACCGGGTCATATTTTAATGTGTAAATTCAAGATAATAGGCCAATTGTTGCTTCAGTGGGTATCTACAGTGAAGGCACCGTCTATATCGGCAGTTGGGATGATCATTTGTTCGCCATCGGCCTTAGTGTTTTCCTGAAATGCTGATTTTAAACCAAAGGTAGAGTCTATACATCCCAGGCGATTGGCCTCGGTGGGAAGGTGTCTGTCGGCAGCAAAGAAACGGACTTATATGCCATCCATTTCGACAGTAATGGTTTTCAACGTAAAACCCCCATGGCCTGGTTTTCATTTTAATGGAGGAACTCAGAATTTTCAACCAGTTGTTGATCAGTAAAGTATCCTCATGTAAAGTGATAATTGGCAGGAGTTTATGGCATCATAGCTTGTTTATCATTCTTAACATTTACGAATACATTACGGCACTTGTTTATCCTGATATGTTAATGATTTTTTCCTGCCAGAAAGGAGGGCAACGC